>CAZLDC010000154.1:0-1563 GCA_964558385.1 uncultured Gammaproteobacteria bacterium | reverse complement strand
ACTTCATTGCCTCCCCATTTTTTGTACATCACTTTTTGGCCGACTTTCACGACCATGGCGCCTTTCCCGCCGCAGCATCCGCTGCCGCAGGCACAGGAGCCGCCTTTTCCACCATCATCACAATTACACGAGGATCCGGTACCGACGGCCATCACCTGACCGACTTGGGGTTTTTCTTTTGCGCTGTCCGGCAGCACGATGCCCGAAGGAAGTTTTTCCTCCTGTTGCAGGGGCTTGATGAGAACATTATCAAATAACGGTTGAACTTTTACGGTTGCCATAGAAACCTCCTTTATAAATAACTGATGAATACGTTTTACCTAGTTGAACTTTTTGGCAGTCCTATGAAGTGACTGCTATCTTACCGCCCGTAGAAAATCTTGTCAAGGGGGATATTATAGCGTACGAGTTTTGCTTCCAGCTTTCGCTTAATCCACACGCGTGCATCATGCGGATGGAAACGGATGATTGTATCCCGTATCACCTCCGTAGTCCGATGTTTATTCATATACCAGAGTTGAATTACCCTTGCGGGCATTTCAACAAATCCCAATGACCAAATCACAAATTCCAAACAATACCAAAGCACCGAATTTAAATATTTGAAAGCAATAGAGGAGTTGTTTGGAATTTTTAATTTTGAATTTGCTTGGAATTTGATGCTTGATACTTGGAATTTTTCCTTCCATGCATTTGGTAAAAATCGCTCCACCCATCGGTTGGCCCGAAGAAACGCGCCGTACACTCCGTCTCGATCCCACAGAGGCGTCATCAGAAGCACTTCGTGCGCCGAAAATAGATCCCGTTCATTACCCTCAACGGCGAGGCCATCTTCACTCATGAACATATTCAAACACACGAGATCGCTTACATTCGTATCGCCCGGACGGCGGCGCAAATGAACGATATCCAAAAGTATCGTCGCGAGCGCCCGCGTCACCCAGAGTGTTTTGGACGAGGTTATGATGATAACGTCTATATCATCCTCAGCCCGCGCATGAGACCGGGTCAAACCGCCGGTCACTCCGACGAGCTTGATGGTTGGGATCATCCGGAGCATCCCGGCAATACTCCTCGCGCGGTCCCATTTTGTTTTTGAGAGCAAAAATCGCGATCTGCGCGTTTCGATACACCGGATTGACGGGTAGCGCCGCAACTCGGATTTTTTCAGTTCATCAACAGCATGGTTTGAAATCCGTCTGATAAAAGGTGCCCAGATGCGAAGTTCCTCGTCCGTCAACGGATAGTCAAATACATCCGCGTACGATACAGCAGACAGTAGCGCCTCACGCATCGAAATATTCATGAAATTATTGGGAGGCAGGAGCGGAACTGCTCGTCAATCCGTATTGACCAAGCACCTGACGAAAACCCTGTGACGCAGTCTCCAAAGCGCCTGTTGGCGCCGATCCTGCAGCGACGCTATTGACGGCATCTTCCAGATATTTGATCAGTTTATCATTGAGCCCATTATCAAACGTTCGCGAGGAAAGCGGGAATGACTTTGCTGCTTTGGCTTGTTTGGCATAGGCTCCGGCGAACGGATCAGCTTCAATCGTGGAT
>CAZLDC010000153.1:0-1586 GCA_964558385.1 uncultured Gammaproteobacteria bacterium | reverse complement strand
GATCGTGGACCTCGTCCACTACTGCAGTGTGCCGGAGAATAATGAAATTGTGCAACGCGCTAAGGATGAATTTAGAAACGGAATTGTGGTCGCACGGGAGGATGTAGAATCCTATATTGAAGAGGATGATTGTATCCTTATCGGTCCGGGCATGGATCGGACCGCTGAGACTCAAGAATTGACGAACCGATTATTAAAGAAATATTCACAAAAACAGTGGGTGATCGATGCGGGGGCTCTGCAGATGATGGATTTATCGCTCATTCCGAAAAATGCCATACTCACGCCGCATCATGGGGAGTTTGAAATACTCAAGTCAAAAGTCAAAAGTCAAAAGTCCATAAAGTCATTTAAAACAATAAGTATTAAAGATCAAGTGAAAATGTTTTCCAAGGAGCATCACTGTATCGTGCTTCTTAAGGGTGAAAAAGATATTGCAGTTAGTGGCGGAGCCTGCATGGATGGGTTATGCGCCCCGGGGGAATGCCGGGTGATCGAAGGGGGTAACGCCGGGATGACGAAAGGCGGGACGGGGGATGTGCTTGCGGGACTTATCGCGGCCCTTGCGTGTAAAAACGATCCGTACCTTGCGACCATTGCCGGCAGCTTCATTAACAAAAAAGCCGGGGACGCACTCTACGAAAAGGTCGGGCCGTACTTCAACGCGACGGATTTGGCAGGGGAGATACCGGGGGTGATGAGAAACCTATTATCCGTTTGACAATGGAAATAATATATGTTATACATATAACATATGATTCGAACGCAAGTCTACCTTACTGACGATCTTTACACTCGTATACAACTCGAAGCGAAACGGGGGAAGAAAAAAGCTGCGGCTGTTGTTCGTGAGCTTCTTCGCGCAGGACTGGCGCGAACCCAACCCAACGCGGGTCGGGCGCTTCTTGAGATCGCCAAGCTTAACTTCAAGGGTCCCAAAGATCTCTCTTCCCGTATCGATGAGTATCTGTATACATGAATACTCCCATAGTCGCTGATTCAAGCGGATTTGTGTCACTTGCCTCCGGAACGGACAGCAATCACGCCCTCGCTGTGGCAGGTAGTGTCTCTATCCAGGAACAACACCTCCTTTTTATCATCCCGGGAGAAATCATCACAGAAACGATCAATGTCATCGGTAAAAAGATAGGACATGCCCACGCGATGCGTTTAGGAAGAGGAATTCTCGATGCGTCTGCCCTTACTATAGTGGAGACGACAGCAGAGGTCCGAAACCGGGCGTTGGAACTGTTTGAAAAACAGGCGTCCTCCACGAGCTTCACGGATTGTTTGGTTATGGCAGTGGCTGATGCGTACGATACACGATTGATTTTCGGCTACGATGAGGTATTTCGGAAAAACGGCTATATCAGGTTCGGGCTTGATGATCAGAAGAGCACTGAATGAAAACACCTCACGTGTTGCTGGGTCTGAGATCACGAGCACTAATCTTTTTTCTACTTTCCTCAAATTGTACTCTTTCGGCGGCACCGATGTGCCGTCGCCATCCGCGCATTGCACCACGCCGTTCAGCCTTTTTTGTATCTCGAGTTTTCATATAAATAGTGTATCACACTTCTATTTTT
>CAZLDC010000152.1:0-1635 GCA_964558385.1 uncultured Gammaproteobacteria bacterium | reverse complement strand
GTGCAGTCCCAACCAGTCCGTATCCGCGTCAACCAGTTTTTGTCCCCGGACGACCCGGGCCGCTTCCTGATAGTGCCGCGTCGTCCCTCCGCCACCAACGGTTATAAAAAATCTCCTCTTTTTGGAGGAGATTTGATTTCGGATGAAGGTATTAAATGCAGAAAGAAATTGGGTATCAATGCCGCCATTGGGAACAACAAGCGATCCCCCGAGGGATAAGACGAAGGTATGATTATCAGTACTCATTTTGCGTAATAATACACGCCAATCATGCGTGCTTCTGTATAGTAACAGATGTTGACAAATTGTCAAATGGAGCATAGAATCGCTATCAATGACATATACTGTTGAAGTTCCAGTGAGGGAGAAAGTTGATCCGGCTGATTTAAACGAAGTAGATGCCGATACTGCTCCACTATCAGATGGTGCATCGGTTCTTCCAACGAATGAAGATCATCTTCTTCTCGCTGATGCAGAAGAGGAAGATGAGGACGACTAATATAAATATAGCTTTCCTTCACGAATTTGGTATACTGCCCCTATAAACGTTCTATATTTTCCTGCCACATTTGTAACGACGAATGGGAACCGCGCCGGAGCTATTACATAGGGACCGACTCAATCCGTTGATTCAAAGCTTGTTTGGGCAGGACGCTTCCGTTTCCTCCATTGACTCCGTCGGCTCGGGATTCCACGCCACAGGATATGAAGTACGGATTCAGGGATCCGGAAATGATCGCGTCTTTGCCCGACTCATCAGTCCTCTCGAATTTGGTCATGATCTCTCATCTGCGCGTATTGAGGCTATGCTGGAAGCGTCCTACTCCATGCCGCATGCTCTTCCTACTCATGCAGTTGTGGGTATCGCGCGTGATGGATCACTCGTTGACCTTACCCACATTCATGAAGTCGTTGCCATCGCACAATTTCTGCCATCCAAGGCCATCAATTTCTGCGAGCTTCTGCGGACACCTGCCCATTCCCACAGTGAAGCGCGCCAATTAGCACAAAATGCACAGGAAAACGCACTCCTTATGGCTCAGGCAATGGTGGATATTCATACCTCTCAGCCATTTGCCGGCACCCCGCAAGAAGCGCTATCGCTTTATAAACGTTCGCTCCGGGCGGTTATTCATAATGACGAACTCGCCGCGGGTGTGGCCGATCTTATTGATTTTGATTCAGCTACCTGGGTTTCGCACGAAGACGTTGTCGGACTTCTTTCGGACATGGAACGGGTACGCCATAAAATGGGTGCCCATCCTGAGCGGCTCCGGAGAATTCACGGAGACTTTTGGGCCAATAATATCTATTTCCATATTGATCAGGAGGGACGTCGCGTCCCGATCGTCACCGACGGCCGACTCGTGTGGGGCGAACCGGCCATAGACGCCGGCTGGATGATCGGAGAATTTGTCATGCAGGATCTTGTCCGCTTTGGACAATTTGGCCAATCGTTCACCGGTATTGCCGCCAACGCACTCCTTCATTATGTCGAAAAAACCGGTGATACCAAATTATTTTCTTTTATGGCGCTTCCCTACAGCTTTCAGGCATTTGCCGAAGCGTTCTTTACCCCAAACTTGACCGACGAAGAGCGCCGCAAACTTTTTGCGACAGCCTGGGGAGCGCTTA
>CAZLDC010000151.1:0-1701 GCA_964558385.1 uncultured Gammaproteobacteria bacterium | reverse complement strand
CGTACAGCGATTTGTTTGTGTGGATATCCTCAATAATCGTTTTCGATTGATTGTTGTGTATTATCGATTTCATATGTAATATATTCGACCCTTCCCCCGAACAACGCTTACTTCATCTCGCGGTTTATATCCACGCAGCTGAAGAGCGCGTGCACGGGGGTGCGGCTCAGCCGACTGATCCTTCCATCTGTAGCTGTATTAACCGGTTTAACTCAACGGCATACTCTAATGGTAATTCTTTGACAATGGGTTCGATGAAGCCGTTGACGATCATGGATTCGGCCTGGGCTTTACTGATCCCACGGCTTTCCAGATAAAATAACTGCTCGTCACCGATTTTTGAGACGCTTGCTTCATGCCCGATCGTGACCTCCTGCTCGTCTATCTTCATCGTGGGATACGTATCAGACCGCGACGCCTCATCCAAGAGAAGCGCATCGCATACCACACTACTTTTGCTGTTTCTCGCACCAGGGTGAACCTGAACGAGTCCCCGGTATGATGTCCTACCTCCACCGCGACTCACGGATTTGGAAATAATCCGGGAAGTCGTTTCCGGTGCCGCATGAATCACTTTACCTCCGGCGTCCTGATGCTGCCCTGACCCGGCATAGGCAATCGAAAGAATTTCTCCATGCGCTTTTCTACCCACTAAATAAACACTCGGATACTTCATGGTGAGCTTCGAGCCTAAATTTCCGTCGACCCATTCCATGATTCCTTCCTCTTCCACGCGGGCACGTTTGGTGACCAGATTATAGACGTTATTACTCCAATTTTGGATCGTCGTGTATCGGACCCGCGCCCCTTTTTTCACGATAATCTCCACGACCGCGCTATGGAGTGAATCCGTCGTATACACCGGGGCGGTGCAGCCCTCCACGTAATGCACAAAGCTTCCTTCCTCCGCAATGATAAGAGTCCGTTCAAACTGTCCCATATTAGCAGCATTGATGCGGAAGTATGCCTGAAGAGGAAGATCCACTTTGACTCCGGCCGGCACATAGACAAATGATCCTCCGGACCAAACACTCGTGTTGAGTGCTGAAAATTTATTATCCCCCGGCGGAATAATCGTACCGAAATATTGCTTGACAATCTCCGGATACTCTCTCAGACCCGAATCCATATCCAGAAACACAACACCTTTTTTTCGTAGTGTTTCCTGGATGCTTTTATACACAACCTCTGATTCGTACTGCGCGCTCACTCCCGAAAGAAATTTCTTTTCCGCTTCCGGAATACCGATCCGGTCATAGGTGTCGCGAATTTCTACCGGAAGATCCTCCCAACGGGATGCTTTCTTATCCGTCGGACTGATGTAATAAAAAATGTTATCGAAGTTGATGCCGGTCAGATCACCTCCCCACGTGGGGAGCGGTTTGCGGTAAAATTGACCAAGTGCCCGTAATCGGTACTGCAGCATCCAGGAAGGCTCCTGTTTCCGCGCGCTGATATTTTCCACAACCCCCTGATCCAGACCTTTTTTGGATTTGAAGACATAGTTCTCAGGCTTATGGAAACCGTATTTATAGGTACGCTGCATATCCGTCTTGTTCAATTGTTTTTGCGAGATTCTTCGTACCGGTTTGTACGATTTTGCCACCAACCAAAACATGTACAACGTCAGGAACGACGTAGCGTAATATCCTGTTGTAATGCGTAATGATGATGACGCCCGTTTTTTGTTTCCGCAAAATA
>CAZLDC010000150.1:0-1710 GCA_964558385.1 uncultured Gammaproteobacteria bacterium | reverse complement strand
CGACGGCGGTTATCCTTGCGGCTCTTGGGTTTTTCGGCGGGTTATCCTTGACCGGATTTTTACTCGGAAGCATCGGAAGCATGGTTGCCGTGGGGAGATACTTACGGTTTTAATAATATTTCCCAATGTACAATGAAACGATTATGGATAGGATTGTTGATTCTGATGTTTCTTCTTCCGCATAGTTCAGTTCGGGCGGCAGACGGCGACGTGAATAAAACAATTGAAGAGCTTACCCGGAAAATATCGGAGTTGCAGCGGGAAGAAAATACTCTTTCAAAACAAATCAGTCTGCTGGATTCTCAGATTTCCCTCACTACGCTTCGCATCAATACCATCCGGTCTGCAATTACAAAACTAACGGCGGAGATCGACGAACTTGCCGGTGAAATCGAGCGTTTGGAAGAATTGCTTACCAGACGAACGGAGCTTGTTTTGCGCCGGATACCGGAATCGTATAAACGGAAAAATACTTCCCAGTTTGGGATGCTTTTTTTGAGTAATTCATTTTCTGATTTTGTAGCTAGGGTCAAATATCTCACGACCGTTCAGGAAAAAGACGCAGCGCTCCTTTTTCAGCTGAAAGCAACGCAAAACAATTTTGCTGAGAGAAAAAATCTTCGGGAAGATAAAAAGATCGAACAGGAAAAACTGAAAAAGCAACTTGAACAAGAAAGCGTTTCCCTTGCCAGACAAAAAAGAGAAAAGCAGGTGCTGTTGGATCAGACGAAAAACAGTGAAACGGTATATCAAAAGCTTCTTGCTCAAGCACTCGCCGAAAAGCAGGCGATTGACCGAGCGCTTATCGATTCTATTAAAATTGGTCCGGTAAAGAAAGGTGATCCGATTGCGATCGTAGGCAATACCGGTTACCCCGGGTGTTCTACGGGAGCTCACCTACATTTCGAAGTTCGTAAAGGAAGTACGTGGGTCGATCCGGGTGGATATTTGTCATCCAAGCGAGTGAGGGACGATCAAAACGGCGGAGAGGTGTCCCTCGGAAGCGGAAGTTGGGATTGGCCGCTTGAGGATACCATTCGCTTGACTCAGTATTTTGGCAAAACTCCCTATTCCTGGCGATATCAATACTCCGGTGGTATACATACCGGATTTGATATGGTTTCGACCGGTGGAAACATTATCCGCGCGCCCCGTGATGGAGAATTGTACTCATCCAACCAAGCTTGCGGTAGTGGAAGTATAATCAAGATAAAGTATATAGAGCACGGCGACGGGATCTTGAGTTTTTATCTCCACGTGCAGTAGTATAGGGGGGATTTTTCCTGTCATCCAATCGCTCGTCATGATCGCAGCAGATATTTTTGGTTTCATAAAGAGAATTCATCCGGATAAAGCAGAGATTCGTCTTGTCCTCCGGTTATCCGCAGTATTTCTGGTGCTTTTTGTTTTGTATTTGATAGCCGGCTATTTTGTGGTCCGTACGCTTTCGTATAACGATATCCAAGCGTATTTGCGCCGTACCGCTGGGGCCGTATCCCGGGACTTTGATTACGCGGGAGGCACATGGAATACGAATACGTATTTATCGGATACGACAACGCCGTCAGAGTTCCCGCTGTATATTTTTTCCCTAGATGGATTTGTGATAGACCGGATGAACGTCATCAAAGGGTTTTTAGATACGTCCAATGCGGCATATGCCTCTTCGTTTCCGGAGCCAAAAACGATTATCTCGCCGGTAGGTGAACA
>CAZLDC010000149.1:0-1728 GCA_964558385.1 uncultured Gammaproteobacteria bacterium | reverse complement strand
AACAAACCGGAAGGCCGGAAGAAATTGTCCGACAATTATGGCTTTACAAACTTCATCGCGTCTATAAATATCCGTTGGACCGGTTGGAAACGGAAAAAAGCGTGCACTTCGGGAGGGAGATCCATGCAAAGGCTGCCGACCTCGTAGTTTATAAAGAAGATAAGGTCACGCCCTATATCATCGTTGAGGTAAAAAGCCCCACAGAAGAAAAAGGCATTGATCAACTGAAAAGTTACCTCAATGCTGAGGGGTGCGAAATTGGCATATGGTCCAACGGTAAAGATAGAGTTATTTTGTATCGCAATTACCCCAATCAATTTGAAGACACGCTGTCGGATATTCCGTCCGTTGATAAAACCATCGACGATCTGCTCAGTGAACAGAAGACCCTCGGTGATACGGATCCGAAGTTTGATCTCAAGCGTGCGATCGAGATTATGGAAGAGCTCGTGCTGGCTAACGCCGGGGTGGACGTGTTTACTGAGGTATTTAAGCTCATTTATGCCAAGCTCTACGACGAACTGGAAGCTGAAAAACGGACGAGTAACGAGATTTTGTTTCGGAAATACAAAGATCCGCAAAAAACGTACTCGTCGATAAACGAGTTGTTTCGAAAAGCGATCAATAAGTGGCCCGGCATCTTTTATGAGCAGGAGCGCATACGGCTTACCCCCGAGCACCTTTCCGTTGTGGTAGGGGAGATGGAGAAGGCTCGTTTATTTGGCGCAGATCTTTCCATTATCGATGAAGCGTTTGAGTATTTGATCCCGGAAGTTGCTAAAGGCAAAAAAGGTCAATACTTTACACCACGCCATGTCATTAATATGATCGTAAAAATGCTCAACCCGAAGCCGCATGAGTATGTGGTTGACCCGGCGGCAGGTTCGGGCGGGTTTCTCATTTCCGCGATGCACTGGGTGAATGAGCAGTATCTACTAAACGCGATCTCTCGACAGGAATATGCACAGGAGTGTCTCTACGGCATTGATTTTGCCGATGAGACGGCGAAAGTGTCGCGAGCACTTATGTTGATAGCCGGAGACGGCAGGTCCCATCTGTTTAAGCTCAATTCGCTTGACCCACGAGAGTGGCAGGGGGAGGAAGATGAAAAACTCCATGCGCGCCGAGAGCTTCGGCCGCGACTTCTCAAATTTTCTGATTACCGGGAGCAGGAAGAAAATGAAAAAACATTCAAAAATTTTGCTTTTGACCTCCTGCTGACCAATCCCCCGTTTGCAGGAGAGTTAAAGGATCAGGGACTGTTGCGCCAATACGAATTTGGCAAGAAAAAGGGTAAGCTCGTCAACAACGTTGAACGCCATGTTTTATTTATCGAGCGATCACTCGAGTTAGTGAGGCCTGGAGGGAGGATTGGTATCGTGCTCCCCCAGGGGGTACTCAATAACACGAACATGGAATACATCCGGCAGTGGTTATTTGATAAGGCCCGCATCCTCGCAGTGGTCGGGCTCCATGGCAATACATTTAAGCCGCACACGGGGACAAAGACCAGCGTGTTATTTTTGCAGAAATGGGAAGGTGAGCCGCTCAAAGACTATCCTATTTTTATGGCAGTATCCAAGCGAGCGGGCAAGGATAATTCCGGAGACTACGTGTATAAAAAAGACAATAACGGCAAGTATTACTACGACCCCCGAAGCCGTAAAGTCCTCGACCATGACCTCGACGATATCGCCGACAAATTCATCGAGTTTGCAAAAAAAGAAA
>CAZLDC010000148.1:0-1807 GCA_964558385.1 uncultured Gammaproteobacteria bacterium | reverse complement strand
TCCCATTATTGATTTCCGGGGAAAAATGGACTTCTCGTGGTTTCTCTCCCAAAAAGATATTGACCCCAAATACCGGGCTCGGGCAGAAAATTATCATGGAAAAAAAGTTGCCGTCGTCCGGCCGCTCATGGTTGAAGATCTCAAAGCCGACGGCCTCATGGTAAAAATCGATGAAGCCTATACCCACCGGATCGGTACCTGCTGGAAATGCGGTACCGTCATTGAGCCGCTTCCACTGGAACAGTGGTATATAAAAGTAGCGCCCCTGGTAAAACCCGCAATACAAGCAATACAAGATAAAAAAGTGACCTTTGTGCCAAAACGGTTTGAAAAAACAGCCAAGCAATGGCTCACTAACTTTCACGACTGGAACATCAGCCGCCAAAACGTGTGGGGCATCCGGATACCAGCATGGCACTGTGTTGATTGTGACAGGAGACAGGAGACAGGAGACAGGAAAGCACATTGGATAGTGACGGATGGGAAAAAACCGGAGAAGTGTCCGGTGTGTGGGGGATCTGATCTTACCCAGGACACGGATACATTTGATACGTGGTTTAGTTCAGGACAATGGCCGTTTGCGACGCTCCAAACAACAAGCGATAAGCAACAAGCGACAAGCAAAAACGACACCAGCTCTTCCTTATCGCCTATTGCTTCTCACTTATCGCTTCCATCAGATTTTGATTATTTCTACCCCACGTCGGTCATGGAAACGGGATACGATATCCTCCCCTGGTGGGTATGCCGGATGCTTATGCTGGGCATTCATCTCACCGGCCAGGTTCCGTTTCGAACCGTCTACCTCCACGGACTCGTCCGCGACGCTCAGGGCCAAAAAATGAGTAAAAGCAAAGGAAATGTCATTAATCCCCTGAAAATGGTCGACCTTTACGGCGCAGATGCGCTTCGGATGGCGCTCGTATTTGGCGCCGGAGCCGGCAATGATCAGGCTCTCTCCGAAGACAAAATCCGCGGGATGCGCAACTTTGCCAACAAACTTTGGAATATCGCCAGATTCATCAACATGAATCTGGAAGCTGCTCGTCAAGATTCCGGGAATCCGGAGGATTCCCGGAATCAAACGGAAAAACACAAGGTGCCATTATATGATGAAAAAATGCATAAACAACTTAAAAATCCCAATGATAAGCGAATCATTTCTGAGTTAAATATGCTCGTGGCGGCAGTGACCAAAGATATAGAACGCTACCGATTTTCCGACGCAGCGCAGAAAATCTATGACTTTGCCTGGCACACCGTCGCCGACGTCCATCTGGAAAAAAACAAAGACCGGTTTAAAGATGGTGATGCGCACGCTATCGCCGTACTTCAGCACGTATTTATCACCATTCTTAAACTTCTCCACCCCTTCATACCGTTTGTGACGGAAGAGTTGTATCAAAAAGTTCCCGGCTGGGATGGTACCCCTCTTATCGTTTCTCCCTGGCCCTCCAAATAATTTTCACTTTTCACTTCGCAATTTTCATCGAATTTTCAATAAAACAATTTTCAAATTTATATTTGCAAATTGAATGAAAATTTTAAATTACAAATTGAAAATTTCTCTCATGGGGTCGGTTGAAGTGTTCCCGTCGGAGTCGCCACCCGCGTCGGTGTTGGTGAAATGGTCACGGTATTGGGTAAATTCTTTTCAACCGTTGCGACTATTTTCGTAAATACCGCCTCATCACCCACAAAGTCGACCGTGAGTCCCGCCGGGGCGAAATGATTCATCTCAAGAGTCATACCGTCGTCAATTTCTATCATAAACCCATGCATCGCGCTAAAGGTGTATCCGCCGCCG
>CAZLDC010000147.1:0-1830 GCA_964558385.1 uncultured Gammaproteobacteria bacterium | reverse complement strand
TTCTAAACCTCAATCATTTATGAAACATGAACCGCCTCAAAATCGAGCACGGGATGGGGTGAGGAGATTATCGTTCTTTAAATTCCATGGGGGTTGCCACTCTTATTCCTCTTTGTCCCAATTCTTTTGGGGAGACCAATCCGGCATTGAATTGGCCAAGAAGCCATGGGTTTTCAGCTTCAAGATTTGTATGGAAATATGCATCAGCACCAAGCGTGATTACGTATTCTTTTCCAGAATAAGCTTCACCACTAATGATAACAAGTCGAATTAACTGCTCTTGTTGATTCCTTAATGCTTGTGTAATATCGTCAATTCCGATTCCTTCCTTGAATATTTCTCCGATATCTTTATGGATTACGGCAACGTCTATCTTGTGTCCGACCCGGGCTACGGCTTCTAAACATTCGCTTGCTGTTTCACATACTGTTACTTCATGGCCTAAACGAAGGTAGATTTCGCCTTTTGTGCGAGCAAAATATTCAGCATCGTGACCATACAATATATGTGACATGGAGCGTACTATAGCATAAAACTCACTTAAAATCATTCAAATATGGTTGAGTAATACGTTGGCTAATTCCTAGTTACTACTATAGTTATCCTTCAGAGAGGAACTGTTGGACTTGTTCTACAATCGTGCCGCTTTCTCTTCGGTTGACAAAGGTATTGGCGCCCGACCGGAGATATATTGTGCGGTACTCCTCATTGCGCTCCGGTTCCACGACTGTCGTCCCGACGATAAATGCGTGAGGCATACGCTCACGAATGTTTTTCGCGCAATCGAATCCACTCATGCCATCGCCTAGGTCTGTGTCCGTGATTACCACGTCGAAGTTTGTATCAGACGCTAGAAGTTCTTCGCACGAAGTGAATATCGTTGGAGTCACGTTACGTGATTTGAAAAATTCGGCGAGTGACTTTGCTGAACTACTATTATCGTCGATAATGGCAATCTTATCTTTCATGCGTACAATTATTTCCAAACTGATCTGTTACCGCTTCTATAACTTAACTTCTGGAGTATCACAAATTGGAAAGTATTCTATCGTTACGGGCTTTCCTGGGCTTTCATGCCCTTGAAGGTCTCGGGCAGTACACAAAACATAATGAGATCCGTGATCTACCTCAACTACTCGCAAACCGTCAACGCCAATGGGACATGGGTTGTCGCATGTAGCAGTGCAGGTTCCACGATTTATAGTTAAATTTACGACATCAGGTATTCCATCGGCCGATGGCTGGTGGTTTGGTCTATGGAACGTTAATTTTATATCACTATCGGGAAACATAACGTTGATTCTTTCTTTGGCGTACTTTACGTCTCTCTCTCGATAAAGTCAATAGGACAAGGTAAAATGCGTGGTAATGAATGGATTCCGGTTTAACGTTATCGCAAAAGACAAAAAGACCAAGGCGCGGGTGGGGGAGATCACGACGCCTCATGGCACTATTAAAACTCCGGCGTTTGTGCCGGTGGGGACGCAGGCGTCCGTCAAATCGTTGACTCCTGAGGAAATCAAAGCATCCGGAACGGAACTATTTTTCGTCAATACGTACCACATGTATCTCCGGCCGGGGATAGAGGTCGTTGAAAAGCTCGGAGGATTACACAAATTTATGGGGTGGAATGGCCCGATCATCACGGATAGCGGCGGGTTTCAGGTATTTTCACTCGGAAGGGAAAAGAAATTTGGAAATCTCCATCTCGATCAAAGTATATCATCATCTAGGCACGATACCGGGAATCAAACGATCAAACCAGATCAGTTGGTGAAGATCACGGAAGAAGGTGTTGAGTTTCGGTCCCATTGGGATGGATCGAAACAT
>CAZLDC010000146.1:0-1831 GCA_964558385.1 uncultured Gammaproteobacteria bacterium | reverse complement strand
GCCTGATCGATGACGGCCTTGCGAAAGTTTTTATTATCAAAGGTGAAGTCAAATTGAAATATCTCTCCCGTTTCCAGGAAGCGGAAGGGCGGGCGAGAGGCGCTACCCGCGGCCTCTGGACCCCCCAGCCATAACAAGAAACTTCTTTTTCAGTTTCCCGTCAAATGTCGCTAGTTCCTTTGCTCCTGTTTCTCTGGCGTAAACCAAATTATATGCATCCTCCAAATCAAAATTCATATCCCGATACAGGGATACCGCATCAACGAGAAACGGCCGGTTCTCAAGATGAATAAATTCCATCATCAATATGTTTTGGAGAAACTTGGCCACATGGTCCCTGTCTAATCGATAGAAAGAAGAAGCAACCCAATAGACTTCAAAAAATACTATTACGGACGTACCAAGTTCGACCTCCCCACGGGCTGCTTTCTGAAAAAGTGTCTTTGTTGCCGCATATTGATCATGTGGTTCGCCGAGGAAAAACCGAAGAAAATAATTGGTATCTACGAATATCATGTTGCTCGCTTAGCCCGCTGCATTATATGTGTGTGTTTTGCTTCTTCAACGATCTCGTCGACGCTGCGTCCATGAAATCCCGGAGGCACAGGGAGTGATCCCGCTAGCCGTTCTACCAAATCAAGCGCTGGCTCTATACGGATCCCGTCCGCATCCATAGAAAGGATAACCTTTTGTAATTTTTCAAAATTCATCCGCCGATACATCTCTGCCGGAATCGTCAACTGCCGTTTGCTGGTAATCGTCGCGACTTGATGCATATGCTACTATTGTAGCATAAGTAAGGCAATTTTGTCAATGCCTTGCAAATAGATATTCTCCTTACCACTAAGAACGGGCGATTATGCTTGCATGTTCCACAACTCCTCAATAATCTGCTCGACAGTGCGGGTAATTCGCCACTGAGGATAATGATGTTGAAATTTCTTTACATCGGATATATACCACTGATGATCGCCAATGCGCGGCACGTCAGTGAACGTTGTCGGTATTGTTCCCTTCCCGAGGTGCTCAATCATTGCGATCGCCTCACGGATGTCAGTAAGATAGAGAAGGGTATTGTGTTCAGACATAAACCGTCTCCCGTAACACCACGTCTTTGATAAATGGCTTGAGTGCGTTTACCGTGACGATATCCACATCCCGCTTTAAGAGTATTTTCAAACGATCCTCAAGTTCGATGAGTTTAAAGAGTCCAATCGGTTGCATAAGTTCTACGAGGATATCCACGTCGCTCGTTTGCGTGGTGTCGCCGCGCGCCACCGAGCCGAACACGCCCAATCGTCTCACAGAATATGATTCTCTGAGGTGGGGAATGCTCTGCTTTAGTATGTTTTTTGCGGTTGCCAAATCTAGCATCATATCTGTTTATTATACTGTTTTCTTGGGAAATTATCAGAAATATATCTTTCGCGTCGTTTTCTTTTTCGGATTGGTAGTATTGAATATTGGTAGTATTTGATGATTGGTAGTATTGTCCCGATGTTGTTTCCGATTGTTATCGGAATTACAACATCGTGGATCCCGCTTCGCGGGAGTAGTATTTGCTCCTACGGTGCCACCTCTTCCCACGTGATCGGCACGTCCCGCATGGAGTCGGGCATGGAGATAAGCAGGCGCGGGTTGTAGAGGAACAGTTCCGCAGCTGTTGTGGTATTTTGGGAGATGCTCTCGAGATCCCTCTGGAGAAGGAATGATCCGGCGACGAAAATTCCCTGTCCCACGAGTCGCTCTTTCCCAGATACTGAGCTTGTCGAAGTGCTGAATGTCCCCGTCGGACTCGTGACGTAGATGCCCTCAATCACCGGAGTGCTGG
>CAZLDC010000145.1:0-1841 GCA_964558385.1 uncultured Gammaproteobacteria bacterium | reverse complement strand
TTTAGAAAACAAGGCTTATGACAGCCTTTTTCCCATGGTCTCTGAAGACACGGTACTGCGGGAATTGAAGGACCTTCTGAAAAAAGGTATAGTGGTCAAAGAAGGGACGACGAAGGGAGCGAGGTACGTTTTAAGAACTTAAAAATTAAAACTTTAAACTTTAAAATTGAAATTTCCAAAAAGTTTACATTTTAAAGTTTACATTTTACAGTAATTCATGAATCTGTCCGGTCCTGGTATCACGTATCTTCTCATGGTCATTCCGACCTTGTTTGCCCTCGTCGTCGTCGGGCAGGGGATATATAAAATATCCAAAGAAGACAGTGATGGCGGGCTCGTGCTGACGTTTGGGATCATATTTCTGATTGTGGTGGTAGGTGCGTACTTCCTGTTTATCCGGTGACGGAATATAATCTACAAATCTACAAATGACAAATCTACAAATGAATGGTTAAATGATTTAATTCATTCAATTTATTACGTCATGTATTTGCAGATTTGCAGATTTGTTTATTTGTAGATTTATGCATTTCTCCCATCTTGCTCAATACTTCCAACGCTTGGAAAACACTGCTTCCCGCAATGCGATGACGGAGATCCTCGCGGAACTTTTTACCAAAGCCGACCGTGATGAGATAGGAAAACTTTGCTATCTCCTGCAGGGCAGAGTGGCTCCGCTTTACAACCCCATTGAATTTGGTGTGGGGGACAAGCTCATGATCCGGGCTATCGGGAAGGCGTACGGGGTGGAGGATGGTGTTGTGCGAAAAGAATTTAAGAAGGCGGGCGACCTGGGGGTTGTTGCAGAGCGGCTTTCGGATTCCGGGAATTACAAGAAAGATTCCCGGAATCTTTATCGTCTGACCATCGGCGAAGTATTTGAACGACTGGAAGGACTTGCGGGGATGGGGGGGGAGGGGTCGCAGGATCAGAAGATCGAAGCGCTTGCAGATATATTACGGTCACTCGATGCGCTATCGGCGCGGTATTTTGTGCGGATACCACTGGATAAACTCCGGCTCGGGTTTTCGGATATGACAATTCTTGATGCCCTCTCGTGGATGCTTAAAGGCGATAAATCTCAAAGAGACAGACTCGAGGAAGTCTATAGTATCCGCCCAGATATCGGGCTTCTAGCTTCACAGATAAAAACACACGGAATTGCGGGACTGTCTCACGTAAAGGCCGTCGTTGGGGCGCCGATCCTGGCTTCTCTTTGTCAGCGGCTACCGACAGCCGACGAGATGATCAAAAAAATGGGAGAGGTGGCCGTTGAGCCGAAATATGATGGGGTGAGGGTACAGATACATTACCAATCTGCAAATGACAAATCTACAAATTTACAAATGGGGAACGTGAGGACGTTTTCGAGGAATCTCGAGAATACGACGGAGATGTTTCCGGAGCTCCAGGAGGTAGGACGGCAACTTGATGCTCACGATGTGATCCTGGACAGTGAGGCCGTTGGGATGGATCCGGCGACCGGCAAACTCATACCATTTCAGGAGACATCGACGCGCAAGAGAAAGCACGATATCCAGGCGTCGCTTCTCAAGGTTCCCCTGCGGTTTTTTGTCTTTGACATCCACTATAAAGACGGGAAGGATTTGCTCAGTACGCCATTGTCGGAGCGGAGGAAGATCTTGGAGGCAACCGTCAAAACGCGAGATTCCCGGAATTCGAACATCTCCAATTCCGGGAATCAAGTCGGGGACCTGCTAGTCGTTGCCCCGCAGATTGTGACAAGCTCCCCGGGGCGGATTAGGAAATATCACGATGAGCAGATCAAAAAGGGGCTTGAGGGGGCGGTTGTGAAAAAATGGCATAGCCCCTATGAGCCG
>CAZLDC010000144.1:0-1844 GCA_964558385.1 uncultured Gammaproteobacteria bacterium | reverse complement strand
GCTGGGGTGGGGGATGTATGCATGGCTTCGGGTTATTGGATGTTTGCGATGGGCAAGTCTCATGGGTGCGATCACCATCATATTTTCCGGACAAATCATACCCCGCCTACCGCATCACACTCTGCTGCAGTCGCTGAGTATGACACCGGTTTTGTTGCTTCTTTCCCATGGTGTTCTGACAAAAAAAAGTATGATCTGGGTAAGCATGTTCGCCCTTGCGCTGAGCCAGCAGTTTTTCACCGGATCTCCACAACCTATACTGTTGACCTTTACCCTCATTGCTCTCTACAGCATTACCCTGCTCTATGGACAAGGACTCGCCCTGTCAGCATCAAAAATCGCGCGTATTGCGATTGGTGCTCTCCTGGGGGTGGGAATTGCCGCGGTCCAAATCCTGCCGTCTATGGAAATGCTCCGGCAGTCTACGATGCCGTCTGGATTTTCTCAGGAGGATGCCAGTTACTATTCCTTTCCACTTGTTCATCTCAAAACACTGGTGCAGGCCTTTTCTCTCGGTCATCCGGGAATGGGCACCTATCCGCCTTTTCCTGCATTCGACGGTAGTATATTCTGGGAAAACAATCTATTTGTGAGTTGGATCCTGCCCATCCTCATCCTCCTGAGCTTCGCAAGGTACGCTCGTGCAAAGCACCACCGTAGTTCTTTGGAAAACGGCGATCATCGGTTGATTATCTTTTTTCTGCTCGCACTTGCCGTTTCGTTCCTTCTCATGCTGGGAAAATATTCGCCGCTGTATCTTTTGTATTCCGTCTGGCCTTTATATCTCTTCCGCGTGCCGTCGCGGTTTGCTTGGATATTTCTCTTCGTATTGGTATCTGCCGGATGTTGGCTGCTTACCCGGTATCTCACCCTTGTCCGTCACCGCCGTCTCTATGTTGTGGTCCTCCTGCCTCTGTTGACGATCGCTCAGGCGTATATCCTCATGAGCACTTGGTGGTCGTATCATGCGCTCGAGCCGGGCAAAAGTTGGCTTGTGATGACACCATTTATCCAAGCCATCCGGTCAGTTGACAAACCCATCCGGACCATTGGTACGGAACGGATTCATAATACGTTTTTTTTAAAAAACGGTTGGCAGGATATCAACTCGTATCAATTTCTTATCCAATCTCCTTCACCCAATGGAAATATCTATCACAACATCACGCAGACGGAAGTTTATGCCGGCCGGTTTCTCAAACGCCCTTCTCTTGTCGAGTCGCTTTTGGGAGCGGAGATTACCGCAAACGACCAGGTCGCAACGGTTAGCGCCCAGGGGAAACGACTGCTGGATATCTACCACGCAGGAGTCATCGTGAGCGCCTTGCTGTTAGATACGATGGAGCAATTCTCACCCCTCGCATCCACCTCAAGCGGGTCCATGCGCATCGCGGCATATCAAAACCGCAGCGCTCTGCCGCGGGCGTATCTGGTTGCATCGACGCTCGTCGCCCCATCGTATACAAAAGCAGCGGCGCTGCTTGCTGATCCATCGTTCATTCCCGGAAAAAGCGTCATCATCCATGAAGCCTCACGCAGTATTGTCGACTCGGAAGGCTCTCAAGTGGGAAGTGTCACGATTGATCGGGAAGATCCGACACATGTCATCATGAAAGCTTCTGTCACGGCACCCCAGGCCATCCTCGTTTTTGGCGATACCTACTACCCAGGATGGCAGGCGATGATCGACGGCAAACAAACCGAAATCTTTCCGGTCAATATAAAGGAGCGGGGGATTACCATCCCGCGCGGGGATCATGAAATAGTGTGGACGTACGCCCCGCAGTCTGTTGCTCTGGGCATGCGCATAACGATCGGGTTTCTCACAATCACGGTTCTATTCC
>CAZLDC010000143.1:0-1856 GCA_964558385.1 uncultured Gammaproteobacteria bacterium | reverse complement strand
TTAGATGGGTATATACTGAGTAACGAAGGTTACAAACCTGAGTTATCGAAGTATAACGGAGGGAGAAAGCTCAGCGCAAGAGAGTCAAACTATATCACGTTCATGTTCAATGGCAGCAAGCCCAATAATGGGAACCAAAAACGTAAAATGCGCATACGTCGTCCACCAGCTTAACACAAGATACACAAGCATCACTACGACCCCTCCCACATACGTTTCCCAGAGCTTTTTATACGACATGCATTTGAGCATAATACAGACGGTCAAGATTGTACCCAAAAGTCTGATGAGCCACATCTCTCCCACGGGCAGTACGATACCAAATCCATCCCGCAGCGCTGCCCAGATATTCCAACCCCAGATAGGATACGTCGGTCGAAGCTCGACGTACGTTAAAGCTCGCAAAAATCCCTGAGGATATCCAAGGATAAAGGGAAAACTGATGATCGCAATCGTTCCAAAAAACAAAGCATAATATTTCACTGACCCTTTGCTCCAGACTGCACGGAACGAATAAATATATGGCAGAAAAAACGCAAGAAGAAAAAATACATAATGCTTAAATGCAGCGGCTATACCCATAAGAACCGCGCTTGCAGCGAACCATCGAAACTTCTTATGGATCAATGCCTTCTTAAATACAACGAGAGATAAAAGAAGTAAAAATATTCCACTGTTATCGTTGCTGCCATCTGCGGATAAATCCAAAAGAAATGGAGTGGTCGCAACGACAGCCAGCACAGGAAGAAATGACCATGATCCACTCGTTCTTCCGTACAGATAAAATAGAAATGGGACGAGAGAGGCAATAAGCATTTCAAAAAACCGAAGATCAATGGTCATGACATATGCCGGAAGGTACCAAAACAAACTTGTGGGTAAATAACTGAACGGAGTCAGTCCAAAATTCGTCATGATCAATTCTTTGTAAACATTTTTTCCGGCGAGCATATAGCCGATGTAGTCCCGTGTCGCAAGAAGCGTATCCGACGCATAATTTTGCCGGTAATACCGCGTGAATCTGCCAAGCATACCAATAGCGAGAAGATAGATAACAACAGGTACGAGACTGCGCTTAAAATAAAATAACGCGACCAGCAGCGGAATGACCGTAAGGGCGATGAGAAAAAGAGGTTCTCTGCCGTTATGAACAAGCTGAACAAACACCACGGCAATGGTGGACCAAAAAATTGACGCCAGATTTTCTTTTGTTTTTTTCATACCACGACCGTTTTGCCGCTGGGATTTCTGGAAATACCTAATGCAATATAACACACTTCCCTATCGGACAGATTTGTCATGACATGAATTGCCCGCTGCGGAATAACCACGGCATCTCCTTTGTTTAGCGTTGCCTTCTCATCGCCAACCGTTATCTCCACCTCACCACTCACGATGATAAACACCTCGTCCATCGCCTCATGATAATGACTCCTAAACGACTTGCCGGGCAGGAGAGTTGACCAGTTAATCATCTGGAGGCTGCCGGGAGCGAGATCGTCTCTTCTTAGGAGTATCTGCTTCAGCACGCCGGGATCCTCCGGATCCTCATGGGATGCGGGAGTTTTCACTTGATCACACAGTCGTATAATGTTCATAGCATATATTTATTCATACCGCAGGGCTTCGATAGGGTCGAGCCGCGCGGCACGGATGGCCGGAGCTACACCAAACACGATCCCGATAAGGGCTGAAAAACCCGATGCTAACAGAACCGACCAAAGGGTCACTTCCGTCTGGACAAACGACCGAAGCGCAAGGGAGCCCGCTGCCCCCAGGAGTATCCCAATGATGCCGCCGACAAGACTTACGATTACCGATTCGATGAGAAATTGAAGAAGGATGTCCCTGCCTGT
>CAZLDC010000142.1:0-1933 GCA_964558385.1 uncultured Gammaproteobacteria bacterium | reverse complement strand
GTCCCCCGTCTTTGTAATGGACCGTAAGCCGGCTCTCCTCTATCTCGATCTTGTTGATTTTCCCTTCTTTCACGTCCGAAATGACGGTACTAAGCGGCTTCTCGACGAGGTTGCTGACTTTGTCCCCCAGGCTTCCCAAAAGACTAAAGAGGATGAAAAGGATAAAAAGCCCAATGAAGACATTTTTGACATTAAACTGAAATCCAAACTCCCACACCTTTTTCCCGTGCTTGCCGTTCCCATTCCCATTCTTGCCCGCTGCGCCCAAGCGAGGCGAGCCGTTTTTTTTAACGATTGGATGTTTATCTGCCATAGGGGTTTATCTTACGAGGGTCAAGTATACCACGAAGCTACCACTCTTGCATGCGACCATGATCGCCGTCTTTCTGTCTTCCTGTCTTACCGTCTAACTATCTTACCATCCTCTTGTCTCCTCATTTCTCCTATTTCCTCCTACCTACTCCTAATCCCTCCTACCCTCCCGTATCCTCCCGTATCCTCCCGTAATTATCCGCACCACTCGCGAGTGCTATAATCAATCCAATCCTGTATGAAAATATTCTTCACCTCTCCGTACGACGGAAAAAAGATATATCAACCCTATATCAATCGTATTCTCAAAACGATCGAGTCAACAGGAGCCACCGTCATCAGTCCGGAAAAATCCCGTGTATATTTTGACTCCTTTCGTGATGAAAATCTCAAAAAACTTGGTAACCATGACCGCGTCCACTATGAATTTATCCGGCAAGGCATTGCCAATGCTGACGCAGTTATCATAGAAGCCTCTTTTGAAAATTTCCAGGTCGGTCACGAGGCGACGCTTGCCATTATCTACAATAAACCCGTACTGTGCTTATCACAAAAAAAGGATTATGGGGAACTTATTCGACACGAAGCATTCCAGGGGGAGCGGTATAGCGATGCCAACCTAGAATCCCTTGTTCTTACATTTCTCAAAAAAGTCAGCCAAAAAATTCGATCGAGGCGGAATTCTGCTCTCACAACACAGAAAAAATCCCCTACCAGCCTTCAATCTGCTCCTAAAAACATCGCGGTGTTAGGGTCTATCAATGTGGACATGGTCACGAAAGTGCCCTTCATACCCAAAGAAAATGACGTCTTGATTAGTTCGGGCCTCAAGCTTATCCCCGGTGGCAAAGCTACAAACACTGCGGTTGGTCTATCGCGTCTCGGTGAACAAGTCTATATGCTAGGAAAAACAGGGAACGACACGTTTGGCGAATCAATCATCGCTCTTTTCAAAAACGAAGGAATAGTTACAGAATTTATCGATACGGACAGCTTTATTCCGACGGGAACCGTCATGGTTAACGTGGATGCAAAAGGCAAAAACACCATAGTCGTCAACGAAGACGCAAACATCCGTATCAACGAAAAAACAATTACCGACCTCCTCTCCGCTATCGATAACAAAAGTATACACATCGATTGTTTCTATACGACGCTCGAAGCCCTTCCGGAAATAGTGTCTTATTCTATTCGTGAGATGCACAAGAGAAATATCCCGATTTTTTGTGACGCCGCACCACAAGCCCGGCCGCTGTCACCTAAGCTTTATCCTTTGATCGACATACTCTCGGCAAATGAATTTGAGACAGCAAGCATGACCGGTATTCCGGTCAAGGATGAAAAAAGTGCAGGAGAAGCCGCGAAATATCTTCAAAAAAATGGCGCAAACACGGTCGTCATCACGCTGGGGCATCTTGGCGCAGTACTGCTGACAAAAACGAAATCTCAACCTGTCTATTTCCCCGGAATGAAGGTTTCTGCAGTGGACGTAACCGCAGCAGGAGATGCGTTCCGTGCGGCGTTTGTCGCAGAATATCTCGCAACAAACAACCTCAATCGTGCCATGGAACTTGGCAATCGGGCAGGGGCCTACGCCGTGACCCGTCTCGGCTCCTTCCAA
>CAZLDC010000141.1:0-1935 GCA_964558385.1 uncultured Gammaproteobacteria bacterium | reverse complement strand
GAAACATGATCAGCACGTGATTCATCCATATATTCTCCTTCTTACTTGTAACCGACGGGAGCCAAAATTTAGAAGTATCCCCACCCTATATCCCGTTGTCTTCAAATAATAACTCAACTGCACAGAGGCTTTATATGGGAGCATTTCCACGGCTTTTATCTCCACAACAATTTTGTTATCAATAACGAAATCAGGTATATAAATCCCCACGTTCTTTTCTAGAAACATCACAGGCAATCTTTTTTCTCGTTCGAACGGGATATGTTGATTTTTTAAAGCAATTTCAAAAGCTTTTTGATACACGATTTCTTTATGAATATTTCCGAGTTCTTTTTGAACATCAAACCCTAAACCAATTATCTTATAGGTAAGATCTTCATAGACAGTAGGGCTCTTAATTGGCCGAGGCATATCATGTGCTCATCACGTTCTTTCATCACGCGCTCATCAATTACTTCTCGTCTTGAGTCCGCCCATAACCACTTGGAATTCCTCTCCCTCGAGGGTCTCTTTCTTTATTAATTCCTCAGCAACGAGATCAAGCTTCTTCTTATATTTCTTGAGAAGTTCTGCCGCTTTCCGGTATCCTTCATCCAGAAGTTTTTTGACTTCCACATCGATCTTACTCTGCATATCCTGAGAAATCGTATTCTGCTCCATATACTGTTTCCCCCATTCGGTGATGTCCATCTGCGGCCCAAAGTTGATGGGCCCGAGTTCGCTCATGCCAAACTCCATCACCATATAGCGGGCAATCCGCGTTGCCTGATCAATGTCGTTGGCAGCCCCACTGGTCATTTCCTTGAAAATGAGCTGTTCCGCAGCCCGTCCTCCCATCGTCATCGCGATTTCCTCGATCAGGCGGGACTTCGTCTCATGCAGCCTATCCTTCTCTGGCGGTGCCATCGTGTAGCCCAAAGCCATTCCTCTTGAAACGATCGAAACGCGGTGTACCGGATCGAGATTGGGGGAAAAATAATTGACGACCGCGTGTCCTGCTTCATGATATGCCGTCATTTTGCGGTCAAGGTCACTCTGTAGCCGCTTCTTCTCCGGGCCAAGTTTAACCTTTGTCGCCGCTTCTTCAATGTCTTTCATGTCAATTTCTTTTTTATCTTCCCGGGCGGCCAGGATTGCCGCTTCATTGAGCATGTTTTCCATATCTGCCCCGGAGAATCCGACCGTCCGTTTGGACACTTTATCCCACTCGACCGTAGTGGCGAAGGGTTTACCCTTGGCGTGAATGGCCAGGATATCCTTCCTGCCCGCCATGTCAGGAAGATCGAGGACCACCCTGCGGTCAAACCGTCCGGGCCGCAGAAGCGCCGGATCCAGAAGATCACCTCTGTTGGTCGCGGCGACAATGAGAACCGCCGTATTGGGTTCAAAGCCATCCATCTCGACAAGGATTTGATTGAGGGTCTGTTCCCGCTCATCATGCCCGCCCATGACACCGACACTGCGCATTCTGCCGATCGCGTCAATCTCGTCGATGAAGATGATGCTGGGTGCGTTTTTCTTGGCTTGAGCAAACAGGTCCCGCACGCGGGCGGCGCCAATCCCCACGAGCATTTCCATAAATTCCGATCCCGCGACACTATAAAATGCCGTATGCGCCTCCCCCGCCATGGCTTTGGCAAGCAGGGTTTTTCCCGTGCCACTAGGCCCCACAAGGATCACGCCCTTCGGAGTGCGCGCGCCAAGCGCTTTATATTTGGCCGGGTTTTTAAGGAAATCGACAACCTCTTCGAGTTCTTTCTTGGCTTCATCCACTCCCGCGACATCCGCGAAGGTCACTTTTGGCAGGTCTTTGGCAAAAATCCGGGACTTGGTTTGCCCGAAGGAGAAAATATTATCCTGCGCGCCTCTGGCCTGGCGAAACAGGAATAGAAAAAAGACGACCGTCAGGACCAGGGGCAGGACGTTAGATATGAG
>CAZLDC010000140.1:1682-1939 GCA_964558385.1 uncultured Gammaproteobacteria bacterium | reverse complement strand
CTTCCGAAAAATGCGTAAGCCCGAGTTGATATCCGGAATGCGCTGCCCTGCAACGTACTCGGCAAGCCATTTGAAAACCTTTCTCGAGAAACTTTTAACGACGCTCCCCTCGAATACTTCGCCTTGCCGCGCGCCCACTACCATATCAAACCCTTTGTCTATGCCGCGAAGAAACCCAGGTAGCTCTTCAACGGGATAAGTGCCATCGGCGTCGGTAATAGCAATGAGAGGATATTGAGCCTGCTTAATTCCTCGAT
>CAZLDC010000140.1:0-1672 GCA_964558385.1 uncultured Gammaproteobacteria bacterium | reverse complement strand
CTGCAGCGAGAGTCCGTACCCCCCGTTTGCGGGATTTATGATAACTTTTGCCCCAGCGCGCGATGCAGCCTCTCCCGTGCCGTCCGTTGAACCGTCATCAACCACAATAATTTCATAGGGTCGCGCAAGCTTTCCGCACACCTCTAAAACTCGCCGCACCGTATCATGGATGGCTCCAGCTTCGTTATACGCGGGAATGATGATGCTAATACCTTTATTCATAATAGGAAAGATACATAAAAAGATAGTAGATGTCAAAAAAAATGATTTATCAATTCCCGCAAAATAGCCAGTAATCAGTCGAGTAGTTTCTTTTCTAGCCTGTACGTATTCCCATGGCTTAAAAATCCTTGGTAGGAAGCTATTATTTCATCGGTACGGTTTTGACATAATTTTTTAACCATCCGCCGCTTCGTTGCAGTTCGTAGTACCCGATGATGCGGAAAATGCACCCAGCCCAGAAAATCAATGCCGGAAGCCAGCGCTTTTATAGAAACCTTGTCTGGGTGGAGTGAAAGTTTTAATCGTGTCTCCAGAAAATCAGATATTATTGAGAGTAGATCTACAAGATACTGCCTATGCTCATGCAAAATCACAAAGTCGTCTGCATATCGAACATAACGCACTACCTTCAACTCCCGTTTTAGGAATTGATCGAATTCGTTCATGTAAATATTGACAAGAAGCTGGCTGGTGAGATTTCCCAACGGTAAGCCACCACACCTTCTTCCGGTCGTATGGAAACTGTCAATGACTTGTCCCAGTAGCCATACAGCGTCAGTATCCCGAATGTGCCACGCCAAAATGGTTTTTAATATCTCGTGGTCAATACTTGCAAAAAATTTTCTGATATCGCATTTCAAAACCCACACAGTCCGCGTGTGGTTGTGTGAGACTTTTCTCGCATATTCCCTGAACCGATTTATGGCGCGATGCGTGCCTTTGCGTAGGCGACAGGAATACGAATCAAAAATGAATTTTTTGTCGAAAAACGGATACAAAATTCGGTAGGTCGCGTGGTGTAAAAGCCGGTCGCGTATAGTGGCTTTGTGGATATCTCGCGGTTTGGGATCGTTTATCTTGAATGCCGTATATTGCCCGTGCTGGTAGGTTTTACCTGCAAGTTCCCGATGTAGGGCCAGAATGTTGTCTGTCAGATGCAAAGAAAACTTGGCGACATCTGCACGTCTCTTTTTGCCGTTCAAAAACTCCCGCCAGGCAACAAGCAGATTTTCAATGGATATGATATTCTGGTAAACATGGAGCGGCCGGATTCCTCTCTCTCTCTCTCTCTCTCGGTAACGCCTCGATCCTCAATAGGATCAAAGAGGGATATTTGGTTTGGATGAGTATCGTGCCGCATATACAGAAGGGCGCGCGCTATACCATTGGCGCTCGGATCGAGAACAAGTTTCTCGATCTTCTGGAATTATCCTACATCGCATATTTTACCGAGAGGGAAAAGAAACCGCAAAAGATTTCCGAATGTATCCTGTGTTTGGATACCCTGAAGTTTCTTGTTTCCGTCGCCTGGGAAGGCAGGCTTATTTCCAATAAGCACTGCGAGGATATTGCGCTAAAACTGGATGAAGCGGGCAAGATGTTCGGCGGCTGGAAAAGGAGCCTGGACAACCCGGAAAAGAAAAACCGGGCCTTGTGAGCACGGAAAGAA
>CAZLDC010000139.1:0-1960 GCA_964558385.1 uncultured Gammaproteobacteria bacterium | reverse complement strand
CTGCGTGCCGTCTACTTCTCGCCGGAGTATTCCAAAGCCATCGAACAAAAAGTTGTCGCCGGAGAGCGCGTCAAACAAGCCGAGTACGAAGTGAAAGAAGCGACCCAGCGCGCACAGGCCAAGATTGCCGAAGCCAAGGGGCTCGCCGAAGCACAGGCTCTTCAGAAAGCGAGTCTCACCCAGGAGTATCTGCAACTGGAAGCGATTAAAAAGTGGGACGGAAAACTTCCTCAAGTCGTGGGCGGCGGCAGCGCTCCCTTCATCAACATTCCCCTGAAGTAATTATTTGCGGATGATCGGTGTGTCGACACTGAAATCTTTGACTGTATTCCACTGATCAGCAGTGATGGTTGATGCAATATTTTTGCGGACAAACAGACAGGAAGGCATCCCGTTTTGGGTCAAACGAACATAATCGCCCGTGTTCGCCGAAGGCAGCGACGTTTTCGTCTGATCTAAACGGTCACACGTCCCTACATAAAAATCCGGAGCAGAATCCTGCCACATAGCCGCTTTCGCGTCACGGTATTTCGGGACAGCAGCAAGCGATGACGACCACCAGGTATAGCGGTATGCCGATGGACGCTTGGCTTGCCAGTATATGAGCTCGTCCCACTCCTCTACAAACATCGTGTGCTCGGATTTGCTTAACCGTCGGATGATTTCGCCCTGTGTACTGTAGTGGCTGTAGCCAATGCTAAACTCTGCCGCGCGATCCACTTTCTCATGAAGGTAGGATTGAGGAGAAACGATTGCGAAGATAATAATACCAGAAAAAATAAACAAGCCGGTTACCTGTAAATACCGGTTTTTCAAATACTGGATCCCCGCTTTCGCGGGGATGACAGAAACCGACGCGATAGACGACAAAAGAAATATCACAGACGCGATCGCCATGGCATACCACACCATGTGATGAAACGCTCCATAGTAGACGGTGCCGGGCGCAACCTGACGGATGTTGGCTAGCCCCAACGCGACGATGAGTGTGATGGACAACATCAACGCGGCCGTTTTATTGTGATCCATGCGAAACCGTATCACGCGTATCGCCAATAGTATGAGCAGTAGTCCCGATAACATCACTTCGATCCATCGAAAATGATTCCATGTGCCGCCGAAGAATATTTGAATCGGATAGAAAAAGATGGAAAAGAAACCAATGCCGGCCAGATTGTTTGCCTGTATTTCAGCTCCTGCTACACCTTTGGCGCTTGCAACGACGACATTCCACCAGTAGTCAGCGGGGTTATGGATGACGATCATCGCGATCGATAGTACGGTAAATACGGCCAGGGCAGCGATCTTCCCTTTTTGCAACCGCCAAAGATAGACGCTAAAAAGGAAAAGCGCCAAGGGCACATACGGTTCACGGGAAAAGACCACGAACCAGGCGGCGAGGGCGGCAAAAACCGGCTCGATCACAGAATTCATATGGATTTGAGGATGGTTTTGTACGCTGGATTCCCGCCCGCTTCGCCGGAGCTCCAGCGAGGCGAGCGTTCGCGGGAATGACAAGCCTTGGACGAACGTCAACCCAAAAAGATACACAAGCGGATACACGATCATGGATTCGGCGAGAAACCGCTCACCAAAGACATAGCCTTTCGTCGTTTCATAGAGGGCGACAAACGCAAAACCGGCAAGCCCGAACCGCAGCACAAGGACAGCGTCCGCAATCATAAAAAAGTACAGAAGGACCATCCGGTGGCGGTAGATAAGCTCGTAAAGAGACTGCGGCTGATACACCGTCTGGATCGCCCAGCTCAGGTACGCCGGGATCGGCTGATGATTGAAGAAAAAATCCGTATACAACCGCTTACCCAAACTGATAAAGTATCCGCCGGCGATATTGAAACAATCGTCAAAACACCCAAACGCCCCCAGCCGGTCCCGGTAGATACCGCGAAGAATGATCCATGAAGGAATGAGAAGCAAAACAAGGAAGACGCGCTTCTTC
>CAZLDC010000138.1:0-1995 GCA_964558385.1 uncultured Gammaproteobacteria bacterium | reverse complement strand
CGAGATAATCTACTGGTTTGGCGGGATTGTATCCGGGAACCGGGACGCCGCGGCGGATGTACTCGGCCATCAGGGCCCAGGTTATGTTTGTGCGTGGGTTGGTGTAGGCGCCATCAGGCAGATACGCGGATACTTCCTGATCGGCGAGAGCTGCAAGCGTCCCCAGACCGGTACGGGTCTTGCCAAACAGCGCGGCGAGTCCGGATAACGCAGTAAATTCCGCATCAGAAACATCCCTTGTTCCCGCAGTAGCACGAATACTCTTGATATAGGATTGATCCGCCGCTCCCGTGTCCTGGGCAAAATGGAGGGCAATCTCATACATCCGGCCGAGAAGCCACGGTTGAGAAAGTGTCGTTTCGCCCTTGGGATTTTTCGAGAGAAATTCTGTTCGCCCTTCCTCAATATATTTTTCTATTAACGTTTTTTGATATGCTTCTGCATGTAGCATCTCCGGTCCGTCGGACTTGAAGTCAAAGACGCGACTGACAAATCCAAAGCCGCCCGCGTCCTGATTGACATTAGTTTCCAAAATCATCTGTCCCACGAGGCCGACGATCAGGTTCCATTCGTCATCCGTCACGGTGCCGGCGCCGTTCTCGGCGGCTTTGGCCCGATAGGCAGCTGCTTCTTTCCCTGCAATCAACTCCCAGATCTCTTTTGCACGCGCTTCCGCGCCGGGGTGATGCTGGAGCGCAAAGACGACGAGCTTCCCATTCTCAATCCCCATGAAGTTGCCCATGTCATGATGCTGGGCAAAGAACCGGAAGATGGTGGGGAGAAGCGCTTTGATGCGCTCTTCGGGCATAGTGGCAAGCTGCGTCATGCCGTGCTGGGCTGCAAACAACCGGACAGACTCAATGAGCTGAAACGCCTCTGCCGTATCCGGATTATTCAAAATATGAACGAGCATATCCTCAATGACCGCCGAGTGCTGGGTCCCCTTCCCGTCCGTATCGGCGTGAAATTTGACATGACCTAACACGTTGTCAATTGGTTTTGGATCATCATCCTGCACCTTTTGCTGCTCCCCTTGAGCAAACTCAAGCATCTTGTAGGGTTGAGAAAAGAGATCAGCTGGGACAGGGGCGATAGTGGAAGGCAGAACGTCGCCGGCCGGTTGCGTCAAAGACTTTTTCTTAACTTCCATAATCCATTGCATTGCTCCGTTTATAGAGGAAGCCGTATTTATCTCCTTGGCATAATCATCCGCTTTTACAAGTCGCACTTCATACCCCATTTTTTCCAAAACATCTTTTGCAAGTCCATAATCTTCAACTTTATACCGCGCAACATCTCCAGTCTTAGAATATGAGTCCTGACGTAATGACATTGTTACTCCATCTTTCGTACTTGAATCTACTCCGGTAGGATCGTTTACGGCAACATCTCCAATGATAAAAACACCTCTGTCCTTTAGCTGCGTCTTGAACGCTTCGTCAACTTTTTGGATTAATCCGCTCGGAACATTGATTCTAACCCGACTTCGATTGCCATAACGCACAAGTATCTCTTGCCCGTACGGCTCGCTGTTCATATCAACTTGCTCTGCGACAATCTCAATTTCAACACCCTCAAAATCCTTTGCAATTAATGGGCGATCAGATTTACCGGACCGAAGCATTCTAAGGATCTCCTCTTTTTTCGATGATGCATCAGATACCTTCACTCTATATTTTTTCTTATACCAAATGCCATCAGATTTTTCATAATGTATATCACCTGGCAACCAAACACTGTCAAAACCATAAGTTATCAGCAAAGCATCATATCGGTCCTCCTCTTGAAGCGTCTCGAATGATTCAAAGAGGCTCTGTACGCCTGGAATCACATGCAATGTGTCACTTTGTACTGACGCAAGCTGTGCTGATGGAATAATGTTTTCTGAAAAATCTGTCAGGCTCACATCGAGGGATCTATCGCTGGGAATAGAATCTTTCATTATCAACCATCTATCAAGACGCCCGCCTGCTGCTAATTCTTTTATGCGTATAT
>CAZLDC010000137.1:0-2026 GCA_964558385.1 uncultured Gammaproteobacteria bacterium | reverse complement strand
AAATTTCCGGTATATTCAAGCGCTTTCTTTCCGCTCGTCAGTACCACCTGCTTTATGACAAATGATTTACCGGATGCATCCGTAAGCCCGACGTTACCCCGCGCGTCTACCAACAGCTGTCCTCTCCCCCGGGGAGCAACGGTAAAACGCGACCCGCCGGGAAGATACGTCCCCTGAGACGCACAGCTCCCGCCGTCACATACCGGCGCCAACACCTGAAGCCCAAACGTCAGGCCGGGTATCGGCTTTTTTGTCGTACCGCTGATCACCATGTGGGTTTGCCAAGCCGTTGACGCAGGAGCGATCGTCGCGGTCGGACTCGCTGGGAGAGGAGTGACATCCGAGAGCAATGGAGTCGGTGAAGCCGTCGGAGGCGGCGTCACCGGAGCGTTTTGGGTAAGGGACGCTTCTTCCCGTGACCCCAAAAACTGGCGCAAGGAAACACTGATCCCTACCCCTACGAGAAAAAGGAGGATAAACAGCACCGCCATCCCAAGCGTCCCCATGATCCCGCCATGCTGAGTTTTTGGCGATGGAAGTGCTAATTCTTCTTGTGGCTCCGGCGCCACGGGCTCAATAATCGGCGTCTCTTCGTAGGTGAGCGTATCCTTTGTCCCTGTGGCAGATTGGGCATCCATACCATGATTGTGACATCGGCGCCGTTTGATGTCAACGAAATATTCACTTCAAATACGCTTGATCAGACAGACTGTCATATTGTCCGTCGCGCCTTTTTCTCTCGCGCACTCAAGCATCGCCACCGCCGTATCTGAAAGGTCTGTGGCACTTTGTTCCGGGTCGCGCAGCAGCGCTACGCATTTCCCCTCATCCATCCATTGACTCACCCCATCGGTCATAAGAACCAAACTATCGCCAGGGAGCAAGTCGCCGGTCGTGACAGACGGGGTCAATCCGTACCGTGAGGCTCCTATCACTTTGGTCAACTTGCCCTGCCCATCCACGTCATCGGTCGTGAGCAAGGTCATCTTGCCACCGTGCACCAGATATGCCCGACTGTCTCCGACGCTGCCGATATAAAACCGCTGGTCGATGATAATTGCGACGATCATCGTCGTTGCCATACCATCCGTGAACCCGACTTCGCGCTGTTTTTGCCAAAGGGTAATGTTTGTGGTGCGGAAGATCCGGGAGAGAAGTAGCTTTTTATCTTTCCAATAGGCGTGGCGCTGCCGGACAAAACGGTACGCCCATGCTGCCGTTTCGCCGGACAGCTGTGCGGCTTCCCTGCCGTGCGGCATTCCTCCGACGCCATCGCACAGTACAAAGCACTCATCATTCCAATTCACAAAATAGTCTTCCTGGGTCTCGCGATCACCCTGGAGTTGGCTCGCCGCATACAGAAGACGCACCACGGGTTTTTGATGATGAAGAAAGAAAGAATCTCTCATGACACGGGTAATCCCGTGCTATTGTACAGCTTCGCTGTATCTGCGTTCAACTTCCGTCCAGTTGACGACATTCCACCAGTTTTTTATATATTCCGCGCGGACATTTTGGTATTTGAGGTAATACGCATGCTCCCAGACGTCCAGACCGAGTATCGGCGTTCTCCCCTCCATCAATGGATTATCCTGATTTGCACTATCCTCTATCTTCAATCTTCCACCATCGAAAGTCAGCCACACCCAACCGCTTCCGAACCGACCCATGGCGGCCGTACTAAATAGTTCCTGAAATTTTTCAAGGCTTCCGAACGTCGTGTTGATGAGTTCCGAAATCGCGCCGCTTGGCTTTCTCTGCTCACCTATTGGATTGGGACTCATCACGGTCCAAAACAGCGAGTGGTTGTAATGTCCGCCGCCGTTATTTCGCACTTTCGTCCGTACCTCTTCCGGTACCTCAACAAGCTGCGTCATTAATTGTTGTATTGTCGTATTGTTAAATTGTGTAAAGTTTGCAAGGGCATCATTCACGTTTTTCACATACGCCGCGTGGTGTTTGTCATGATGTATCTGCATCGTCGTCGCATCAATATATGGCTCGAGGGCATCAAACGCATAGGGTA
>CAZLDC010000136.1:0-2033 GCA_964558385.1 uncultured Gammaproteobacteria bacterium | reverse complement strand
GAGGGAGATGGCGGGGAATTGGATGGTTTGACCATTTTTTATAAAATTCGCATACATATGCGCCAACACATGGTTGACGGGGATGATGGGTTTTCCGGTGACGTAGGCGAGAGTCTTCGCTGTTTCCACGCCGACGAGGAGCGAGCCGATAAGTCCCGGTCCGACCGTGACGGCAATCGCATCGATATGACGCTTGATAGTTTCGTTTAATGGAAACGCATGATCGCTCGAAGACTCACTCGCATGAATCGAATGATTCATGTTACGCGTATCGTGCGAATCCCGCTTTTCGGGACGATCAAGCGCCTCAAGCGCTTCGGTGATGACGGGAATGATGCATTCGAGTTGCCGGCGTGCGGCGATCTCCGGTACGACCCCGCCATATTTATTGTGCATTTCGTGACTACTTGCAAGAACGTTACTAATGATTTTCGTTCCATCTTGAACGACAGCACACGCCGTCTCGTCGAATGAAGTTTCGATAGCGAGGATATTCATGCCTGAATTTTACTCGAGTCCTAGGAGTTTAGCCAGTTGTGACGTGGAGGGGGTGGGGACTTTGGGGATGACGACGAGTTGGGCGCCGATTTTGGCAGCCTGCATCCGCTTGTTTGCTTCCACCGGATCGCCCTGGGTGATCGCGATGACTGAGGGGCCTATGTCAACGACGAGATCAACATAGTCCTGGTGACTGCTCATGGTCGGCAGAGCGATCACTTCATCCACACAGGAGAGTGCTTCGAGCATTGCCTTGCGTTGAGCTTGCGTATGGATCGGCCGGCTGTCCCCTTTTTTTCTCCGGACATTCTCATCGGATTCAAGAGCGACTACGAGCCGGTCGCCCAGTTTTTTGGCTTCCTCAAGAAATCGGATATGACCGTAGTGGAGAAGATCAAAACATCCTCCGACCAGCACCAGCCGCTGCTTACTATCCTTGTTTAAGGATTCGTTTTTAAGTTGTTTCATATTATGCAGTCGTACTCGCTGGAATTATCCAATAATCCAATTATCCAATACTACCAATGAATGTCGTAATGAAGCAATAATTTAATGGTCTGGGATTGGTCGGATTATTGTTTGGTTCCCCTTAGGAATACGGCCTGCCAGGGCCTGAAATTGGAGACGAATGCGGTATCCTGCAGTACCTCGCGGCCCCGCGTAACTTTGTACTGGAAACTCGCTTTTGCACCCCAAGCGGCAAAGTCTACCTGTTTTGTGACTCCCACCCGGAGGGTAGGGTCGTCTTGGTACAGATCCGGAGGAGGAGGGATAATACCGCCTACTACATGGTTGTAAATTTCCGCTTTTCTGCCATCACCTGTACCGTAAAGTTCAAACGTCAGGGTCAAATTAGTTGTGTCTGCTTTGGTCTGGATGAGGATGTAGCCGGGTGTATCGTTTTTTATTTTCAAATCAACGGACGGAGAAAAAACCGTTGCGTCCAACCCCGCTTTGTATCCAGCCTGTTCGTAGTAGGCCACGCGATAGGCGTGCGCGCGCCGGTCTACGATCGGCAAGCCCGCTGCCAAGGCAGCCCGGAAAAGTGTGGTCGAGACCTGGCATACACCGCCCCCGTCTCCTAAAACCGTCCGTCCGTCTTTGATGACATAGGCCGGTTGAAAGCCGGTCGCGGCGGATACGTCCCCGAGCGCTTCATTAAAGGAAAACGTATCACCGGGTTTGATGAGCAGTCCGTGTATTTTCGCCGCTGCCAATGCCACATTATGGATGCGGCCGGGTATGGAATGGGCAAATTCCGAATACCCGCGGCCGATGAGCTCTTTGATGCCAAAAGCATTCACGCGGTCTGTCGTGAGCGAGGGTATGACCGGGCGGACCGGAAGGGTGACGAGGACCGCGGTTTCGCGCGTGGACGGAAGCTTCGCCACTGCGTCACTGAAGCGCTTTTTTGTTTCGACGAGGTCTATCTCACGGCCGTCTTTGGATGGCCGGAACGCGGTGACTTTGCCGCCACGAAATTCAAACAGCGCATCCTGGACCGGTACGTCTATGGCAAGACGGAGCTGATCAAG
>CAZLDC010000135.1:0-2098 GCA_964558385.1 uncultured Gammaproteobacteria bacterium | reverse complement strand
ATCAAATTTTGTTTGAGAATTGGTCCGCCTGCTGGCGGATGAATATTGGATTATTCCGCCCGCCTTAGGCGTGCTCATGTTTCCTTCTCGTTATCCTTGGTAATCGGGAAATCCCGTTCCGTTGTTTTCGGCGTTGCCTTTTGCCATAATACAAAGAGCCGTATTTCTGCTTATGGACAAACTCACCCCGCCCGAAAGGGTCAAATCGGAAATTGCTGACCTTCCCATAGCGCGTCTGGACGCCCAGGACCTCGAGCAAACACTTCCCGTCCGGGAATATCTGGAGCGAAATGGTTGTGCCGTGATTTACAACCGAAAACCCGCGCTGCCGGAGACCTATCACCTGATTATCGGCACAACAGAATTTGTGAAACATACTCTTGCACACGTTTCCAAATCGGCAATCCAGCCGTATGCAATCGTTCTTTTGAAACCTCATGAAGAAATTAGCGGTAATGATTTCCCTGAGATCGCGAAAATTGCCGCAATTTCCGGCTCGTCCATACAGACACGTGATGTACCGGATCTCTTCGCTTACTTTTTGACGAGTGATGAGCCGCTCTATATCCTTTCCGGAAAGCATCATCTAGATACCATCATTAAATCCATCGAATCGGTCTCTCATCCCATACCGAATCCACCATTGTTGAGCCGCGAGCCATCCGATGATTTATCGGTCGGACAACCACCGGAGGTTTCTGAGAACGAGAAGGTTTCCCGTGTACTGCGGGATGTATTTGGAAAACCTGGTAGTGAGAGCGACAGCGACGTTGGGCAAAAGATGAAAAAAGTTAGAGAAGAAACCAAAGCCCCACAGAGAACAAGAAAAGTCCGGCTCCGGTGGTGGCACGCACTGATCTTTGGGGCAAGTATTTTGCTTGCGCCACTACTTTGGTATGGCGTGAGCCTTGGGTTTATCAGTATCGTCCAATGGCAGGGGATGACAGATCTGCAGCGCATGGACCCACAAAAGATCCGGACCATGACGCGCGTGACCGGATATTGGTATCGGCAGGGCAAAGGAGCACTGTCGCTCGCTGGAGCTCCGCTTGGGCTTGTGGGAGGATCCGGGTTTATCCACGCGCAGGAGCGGCTCCTGAGCATCGTTAATGATTTACTCTCGGCACAGGAGTCTGTCGCAGGGCTTGCCTCGGAGAGCAAAAGTATATCGACACTGCTGCTTGAAACGCAGCCGAATACGGGACAATCGAGCTCCTCAATACCGGCGCGTGTCGACCGGTTGCGGCTGGCTGTGGATAACATCACTGCATCCCTTGGGCTCGTGCTCGCGCAGGTCAGGCTGGTCCGCGCGCAGGGGGCGTTTCCCTTTACTCATCAGCGGGTCCAGATGCTCATAGAACACGGGGAAGGGCAGTTGGTACGGGCACTCGAGCGGATCGTCCATGTAGGTCAGATGATTTCGCTGTACAGAGCTGCCGGAGGATTTGACGGGAAAAAGACCTATCTTCTCATCCTCCGAAACAGCATGGAGCTGCGGCCGACGGGAGGATTTATCGGAAGCATTGCGACCATCACTGTGCAGGATGGGGTCATCTCGACCCCGGTGGTCCAAGACGTGTATGCACTCGATGGCCAGCTTAAAGGACACGTCGGTCCGCCCATTCCCATAAAGGAACTGTTGGATCAGGAGCACTGGTATCTGCGCGACAGCAACTGGGATCCGGATTTCCGCGTGAGCGGAAAAAAAGCTGCCTGGTTTTATGAAAAAGAAACAGGAGTACCGGTCGACGGGGTGATCGCGGTGTCCTCGCCGTTTCTCACGGATTTACTGGGAGCAACGGGACCCCTATCTCTGCCGGATTATAATGACCAAATTACGAAAGAAAATTTTTTCGGCAAATCGCTTTTTTATACGAAAGCGGATTTTTTTCCCGGCTCGACACAAAAGAAAGATTTTCTCGGCAATCTGCTCGTGGCGCTACTCGGGAAGATCACCGCTTCCGATGCGAGCGGGAGCATGGCGGTCGCGGGGGTCTTTGAGCGGGCGCTTGTACGCAGTGACATCCAAATGTGGTTTCCCGCCGGGAGCGCTCATTCGGTTGCCCAGATGGCCGGATGGACCGGCGGACTCGAGCCG
>CAZLDC010000134.1:0-2182 GCA_964558385.1 uncultured Gammaproteobacteria bacterium | reverse complement strand
TCGTCACGGAAAATTTATCGCCAAAAAGGCACCGGTCGTGCCCGTCACGGTGGTGTTCGTGCCCCTATTTTTGTGGGTGGAGGCATTACGTTCGGTCCCAAACCTCGCGATTACCATCTCGACATGCCCCAAAAGATGAAACGCGCGGCTCTCTTCAGCGCGCTTACTACTACGTACCAGGAGGGTAGACTGATGGTGGTGGATGGGCTTGGCAGTTTCACAAAAACGAAACAAATGGCAGCGGCACTTGGGGCTATAAAGGTGCACGGATCGACGCTTTTGGTCATCCCGGCGTTTACCCTGGAAGGGCAGGCTGGCCAGGTATTTCGTACGGCACGCAATATTTCAGGACTCGACACGTTGTCGGTCCAGAGTCTCCACGCCTATCCGGTATCGGTACATCAGACGGTCGTATTTATGAAAGAAGCAGTGGAACAGTTATCAAAAGGAGCCAAAGCGAAGCTTTGATCCTACGTATGAAACATACTATTATCAAACCGGTTATATCAGAAAAAAGCCTGATGTTGGCTGCAAAAGGATGGTATACGTTCGCCGTGACACTTATGAGCCGCAAATCGGAGATCGCCGCGGCTATAGGGGAGCTTTACGGCGTCACGGTGACATCTTTGCGCACGCTTATCATGCACGGCAAGCAGCGCAAATCCGGCAAACGCATGAAACAGGTCGTCCGCCAGGATTGGAAAAAGGCCCTGGTCAAACTTAAATCCGGGCAAAAAATAGATGCATTTGACATCCATGAATCTCATGAGACGCATGGAGCTCATTAGTCTCACAAGACCTATATGAAATCAAAAACCAAATATCTCTTGAAAATATTGAAGAAAAATTCCGGTCGGGATGTATCCGGACATGTTTCGATGCGCCATCAGGGCGGCAGGCAGAAGCGGTTTTACCGTCTCGTCGATTGGCATCGGGAAAAAGAAGGCGTATCCGCACGCGTACTCTCCATAGAGTATGATCCAAACCGGTCGGCTGATCTCGCGCTTTTGCAATATGGGGACGGGGAGCGACGCTATATTCTGGCTCCTGTTGGTCTTTCTGTCGGCGCGCTCGTCACATCAGGCAAAGGTGCCGAAATTGTCCCGGGTAACAGTACGACGCTCTCGGATATGCCAATTGGTACAAGCGTGCACAATGTTGAAATTAAACCCGGGGCGGGCGCGCAGATGATCAGGAGCGCAGGAACCGCTGCGGTGATTTTGGCAAAGGAAGGGAATCGTGTACAATTAAAGCTTCCGTCAGGAGAAATACGCGTTTTTGACGGGTTGTCTCGCGCGACGGTCGGACAGGTGGGGAATATCGAATGGAAAAATAGGGTAATCGGTAAAGCCGGCACAAGCAGACTCATGGGTATCCGACCGGGTGTCCGGGGGGTCGCGCAAAATCCTCGATCTCATCCGCATGGCGGAGGAGAGGGCAGAAGCGGCATCGGACTTTCGTCTCCGAAGAGCCCATGGGGAAAGCGAACCCTGGGCAAAAAAACCCGCAGCCGGAGGAAGTATAGCAATAAGTTCATTTTACAGCGGAAGAAATAATTTAAACTTCAAACTTTAAAATTCAAACTTTTGATAAAAAAGTTTAAAGTTTACAGTTTAAATTTTACAGTAGATTATTATGGCAAGAAGTTCAAAAAAAGGTCCGTACATAGATCCGAGAGTGCTTGCGAAGGTCAATCGTCAGAAGGCCGGTGGGGACCGTTCACCGATAAAAACCTGGTCGCGGGCATGTCAGATCTCGCCGGAATTTGTCGGCAGCAGGTTTGCCGTTCATAACGGTCGTACGTTTATCGAAGTATTCGTGACGGAAGCAATGGTCGGTCACCGATTGGGCGAGTTTAGCCCGACCCGGATGTTCCGCGGCCACGGCCAAGTGACGAAGAGGACGATGGATAAGACATAACGAGTCAAAAGTTCTTAAAGTCATAAAGTTAAAAGTCTGACTTTATGGACTTTATAGACTTTCGACTTTATAGACTTATATATATATGCAATTTTCTGCTACAGCAAAGTATGTTCGGATGAGTCCGCGAAAAGTGGAGCTTGTGGCCCGTGCGGTTCATCGTTTAAGCCCGAGCGCTGCCCTTTCTAAGCTCCAGACCATGCCCAAGCGGGCGGGACGACCGATCGGAGACACGCTCTCCTCAGCGATGGCAGGAGCGAAG
>CAZLDC010000133.1:1180-2215 GCA_964558385.1 uncultured Gammaproteobacteria bacterium | reverse complement strand
CCCGGTCACAATATCATGCCCGCGGTTATTAAATGCGGCAAACCCTATCCCGTTTTTTGCGCATTCGTCTGCAATCAATTCAAAAAGTTTGACGTTGTTATAGAAGGTGCTCGTCAGTCCATGCACCCAAAGAATAGCCTTGCCCGCTGTCTTGCCCGCCATAGCCTTGGCGTAAGCGGGAACTTTACGCGAAGGAGAGTAATATATCCCCTGATGAACAAGCTTGTCCTTCGTAACAATTTCCGCCAAATAAAACTGTTTCATCCCCGTAGTATAACAAAAACTATAATTGCAAAGCCAAGCTGAAACGGTATACTAAGAACTATGATTGTTACATCTTCTGCACCATTAACACTTGAGCAAATCACACAAGCAAAAGAACGATTCAGAGTATATGTCAAAACGGTTATCGATATCCGAAAAAAAATTTGCTGCGCCGGTATGGATCGGCACTTTGAGGGAGAACAAATACTGCTCCAGTCCGGATCGCATCAATCGGATATCTGGGGAGGAGGCATTGATCTGGAAACTAAAGAAATTGATTTCAATTCATTCATCAATATCCGACCCCAAGACCATAATCTGAAAAACGAAATCCAAAGCGAACAAATTAAAAAAATATATAGCGAATTGACAACTTTTTTCTTCACCATCGCTCTATGACGGAAACAAAAATGCTCATCGGGTCTCTGTCAAACGACTTATCCCGCGTGGCAAATATGATGTATCGGAAATCTTCAAGTGCAGAAACGTTTTTTCGTGAAATGTACCGGTGGATCAAAGCGCTCGAAACTGCGCCGGTAAAACCGTATATTCAATATATACTGAAAGATTTAAAATCTCACGAATACCACCCACAATACTCCCAAGAGCGCGCCGAGACTTACCTTATGTACAGCATCATCCTTCAAAATTACTCCCTCCATATCGAATAATCATTCGAACATAAACACGGCAGATACCAAAAGCTCCCCTTTCGGGGGACTTTCAGTTTAAAGTTTTAATTTTTAAGTTTAAAGTATTTTAATAGTCAAT
>CAZLDC010000133.1:0-1170 GCA_964558385.1 uncultured Gammaproteobacteria bacterium | reverse complement strand
GCTTATTTGTTTATTGGATTATTTTTAATAATCCATCCCACCCATGCCGCCCATACCTCCCATACCGCCCGGGGGCATACCGGCTCCCGCTTCCTTCTTCTCGGGAAGCTCGGTGACGAGCGCCTCGGTCGTGAGGATCATCATCCCGACAGACACGGCATTTTGCACCGCCGTCCGGGTCACTTTCGCCGGATCCAGGACGCCAGCGGCAAGCATCGAGCCAAACTGCATGGTCATGGCATTGAATCCATAATCGGCAATTTTATTTTCCTCGACGGTCTTGACGACCCATCCCTCGTCCGCACCGGCGTTTTTGGCAATCCACCGCATCGGCTCACCGAGCGCGAAGTGGAGAATGTCGACCCCGATCTTCTCATCGGCATTGGTTAAGCTGTCACGGAATTTCGGCAGCACCATCCGCGCGCGCAGGAGGGCAACCCCTCCGCCGGGAACGATGCCTTCCTCAAGGGCCGCTTTCGTCGCGGCTACCGCATCATTCACGCGTTCCTTTTTGTCTTTGAGCTCGACTTCTGTCGCCGCTCCGACGTTGATGACGGCCACCCCTCCGGAGAGCTTGGCAAGTCGCTCCTGAAGCTTCTCGCGGTCAAAGTCGCTCGTGGTCGTATCCATCTCACGCTTGATCTGCGCGACCCGCGCCTGCAGAGCGGCCTTGCTGCCCTTGCCTCCGATGATCCGGCAGTTGTCTTTGTCTGCCCAGACTTTGTCCGCGCGGCCACAGTCTTCGACTTTAACGTTTTCGAACTTGCGTCCGGTGTCATCGCTGATGACCGTGCCTCCGGTAAGGGTGGCAATATCATCAAGCATCGCTTTCCGGCGGTCGCCAAAGCCCGGAGCTTTTACTGCAAGCACATTAAATGTGCCGCGCAGTTTATTGACAACCAGAGTCGCCAAAGCCTCTCCCTCGATATCATCGGCGATGATGACGAGGTTTTTGCTAACCTTAATGAATCCTTCCAAAAACGGCAGCAGATCAGCAATTGCTGAAATCTTTTTGTCGGTGATCAGGATGTACGCATCGTTGATCTCAGACTCCATTTTGTCCGCAATGGTGACAAAGTACGGGCTTGCGTAGCCTTTATCAAACTCCATGCCCTCTTTGTACTCGATCTCCATCGTGAGGCCTTTACCCTCTTCGACCGTGACGACGCC
>CAZLDC010000132.1:0-2230 GCA_964558385.1 uncultured Gammaproteobacteria bacterium | reverse complement strand
CAAAATCGGCGCGATTAAAGCAGTCCGTGAGCTCGTACCGACCCTCGGACTTCAGGAAGCGAAGACCTTAGTCGAATCCGCTCCCAAAGAAGTATTGACGGGTGTCAATAAAGCCACAGCCGAGGAAGCAAAAAAGAAATTGGAAGCGGCTGGAGCAAAAGTAGAACTTAAATAATTATTTTCTGAACACTTTCAAAAAATCCCCTTAAGGGGATTTTTTGATGGCACAATCATCCGGGCTTCGAACAAATACGCCATCCACGGGCATCTGGTGACCTTTCGCAAAAATCTCCCTATCTTTCTATCTTCCTAACTTCCTCTCCTTGCCTTGGCGCTAGCGAAGAAGCAGTGCTAATCACTCTGACGTATTCCAGGATTTCCCAAGCATTTTCCTCACGAGCCTGGCGCTCCCCAACTCCTTCTGCCATCATACCGTCTATTGATAAGCACTCTAGGCTGCATAGGTTTGATATGGTTACGGGTGTACGGGAATGCTGCGGAGGTTTTTGCGATCGAACAACGAAGCTATTTATACCGACCGGACTGATTGATTTTCCATATTGAACATCTTTTGTGTTCTATTTACTTCAGCTTCGATACTATCGAAAACATTCGTTCCCCATTGCACCTCTTTGATCCCTCTTGACTTTGTTTGACCCCAGGTGTACTGTTGTGACTGATAATGATATATATTGGAGGGAAGAGACGATAGATGATGGATGGTAGATGATCGTGGTTGAGAATAGATGATAGATCGTAAAAAATTCTATCCTCAATTTTCCATCATCTACCCCTACCCTCAATCTTCTATCCGCTATCTTCTAAAAAATCTATGTCTCTCGGTGATGAATGGCCAGAATTGTTAACGGTCCGTGAAGTAGCCAAAATACTGCGCGTCTCCCCGCTTACGATCAAACGATGGGGCAAAAGGGGCAAGCTGCCGGCGATCCGCATAAACTCCCGCGGAGACCGCCGATATAAAAAAGAAGCCGTTATGTGGCTCTTGGGACTTCAGCAAAAAGGAGCGCTGTAAAAAATAGACGATAGAGAATTGAGTATCGAAGGTAGGAGTTGAAGATAGCAAATAGAGTATAGCTTACGAAGATTTCCAATTATTTCTCAGATTAACCAACTTACCTCCAAAAAACCGGTATCGTTGGATGAGCCCGTCACAAAAGGTTTTATCCAAATATCCTAGATCTCTCGCTATGGCGAGATGAACTTCCATTTCGTTACAAGATCCCAGTGCAACATCCAAATGGTGTTTAAACTCGTTTGGAAATCTACGTTTTGCCCACCCTTCCGCTATATTTGCAGGTGGTGACTTTGAAGCTCTTCTCAGTTGTGGACCCAAATCGTGTTTTTCATACAAAGGAAGTTTATGAGTCTCATGATTAACAATGATCGCTAAATCATATGATTCCTGATAAACCTGAAGATCTCGAAATGAAGTAATCATGCTTCTACCCCCTACCCCTATCCTCTATTTTCCATGTTCAATCGTCCTATTCATCATTTTCAATCTCTCCGCGGCTTCCGAGGGATCCACGACGTTGACATTGAGGCCCGTGCCGAGCTCAAATCCTGCGCGGTGGATGAATCTGGGGATGATGCGGATGTACCAATTCACGCCATGATAGATATAAAAGTTATAGCCAAACGGGATGTCCGCATGATGGATGACGGAGGTCGGATCATCAAAGACTGCCCTCACGCGTTGCAGCGCCTTCTGCAGAACCAGAGCTAAATCCGGCACTTCCTCATCGCTGAGCTCGCCAAACTTCGTACCCACGCCTTTGGGAGCGATCCAGACTTCATAGGGCCACTGGGAAAAATCCGGACAGTACGTGCGGAAAAACGTATTCTCTTCTACGACATTCGCAAGCGGCTCACGGGAGAGCGTGTCGAGATTGATCTGCCGGGGAACGACGACGAGCTGGCTATGGGGGTGATTGAGACTTGCCCCCGCATGGAGTCCGTGATTGCAAAAGATCATCACCTGTCCGACGTCCTGATGGGCGCGGTAGCGGTCCCGGTAGGTGGTCATGACGCGCACCACCTGATCGAGAGCCAAATCTTCTAAATCGTTTGCGTCATCAGGACTATGGATGATAACTTCATGAATATCCGTGATGGGATAGAGATTGGGCACCACCCGGACCAACCAACCCGGACCGTCTTTAACGCCCTCTCCGATGCGGTATACCTCCGGCGGCGTCACGCTCTCATT
>CAZLDC010000131.1:0-2235 GCA_964558385.1 uncultured Gammaproteobacteria bacterium | reverse complement strand
AATCACAAGGAAAAGCATGGATATCGCAAGACCAATCAAGTAAAAAACTATCGTCACGTAGCCGGTGATGGTATGAGAGAGGATGACTCCGGCAAGACCCAGTCCGCCGATCCACATGCCGCGGCGCTCCTGTTTCGGATTGTTCCCGATGAACCAACCCAACAGTACTACCGGCAACAATGCATACGCCCAAAGTTCACCGACTGCTCCGCGCACATACAGCAACACCGCATGATAGGGAGCAAACAGGTACAGCGCAGAAGCGAGCAAACCCGACGCTCGACCCAATACCGTAGCACCCAGCGCATACATACTGATACCGGCCGCCACCATGCCGATGGCCATCATGACTTTTGTGGCGGAGACCGGATCTATCCCTGCCGCATATAATCCGCCGCCAACATAGTATGGAAGCGGACCGTAAAAATTGTATAACGGGTACCCATAGCCGTATCCTAATCCAGACACCCATCGGACCGGAAATTGACCGTTGAGAAGCGCTCTTCCCATGACGATGACACGGGAAACCTGCGTATCATCGTGCATGGGAAAATATCCGGATCCGACAAGCGGACGAAGGATCCAATAGCCCAATAAAACAATCAATATAATCGGTAGCAAATGTTTTTTCATCGCTTTACCCTCTTCTTCTTGCTCGTGGATCTGAGGAAATACCTTTCTCGCAGTACAGCAATCACCCATATCAATATGCACCCTATCGAGATGCTATCTGCCAGAAATCTCGGGATCGTTTCCCGAAATTCCGCTTCAATTTTGTGTATGCCTGCCGGAACGGAAATCTCCATAAATCCGTAGGGATTATCGAACACTACAGGGACAGGTGTGTCGTCCAGAAGCACCCCCCATCCCGGGTAATATACGGTGTGAATCCGCAATACGCTCGATGCCAGTATGTCTGCGTGCACTAAAATTCTCTGCGTATTGAGATATTCATACACGAGATTTCCCCGGCCGCGCACAAATACAACCCGATCAGCTGATCTCCCCTCCGGAATAATTTTCGCCCATCTGGGCATATATTCGTTTGCTACCGTCGTTGTCCCTTCATTGGTCGTATAGTATCCCGCATCCCGGAGTACAAATGATATACGAGTCGTGAGATACCATGCCGGAACAATGAGAAGGAGCGCGACTGCCGCCACGACAAATATCTTCCTCTTTCCATACAACTCTGCGACCGGCGCTACTATCCAAGGAGTCATAAGTGTTGCAACGCTCAACATCCGATACGGAAACTGCACGAGAGAGGAGAGAAGCGGTACAGACCAGAACGTTTGGGTCAAAGGGAAAGCGAGCAATACACTTCCTGCAAACAACAAAAGAGCCGCCCAACCGGTCGGGCCGGGACGAACTACCCGACGCCGGAGAATGATCACGAGTCCTGCTGCCAGTCCGGTAAAACCCATAAGCCAGGCGTTCGTTGCGCCGAGCATAAATTCCAGAGGATTGGATACGGTCACGAGATCAAAAAGTACATAGTTCTTTTCCAATAGCGCGCTCAACCAAAAAAATGAGGAGATCCCGAGTCCTAAAAATAACGGCCAGATAAATCCTCTTTTCCCAACAGCGATCATAAAAACGATCAATACGATCATAAACAATACAGCGAGCGTATTGTGGCTCACGATGAGCATTGCGACACTCAGGGCAAACAACCAGGGGTTACCGGAGAGGATGCTAAAGAGCCCCACCGAAGAGGGCAAAAATGCCAGAACTTCACCGACTGAGCCGCGGGTATACAGATCATACAGAAGATACGGCGACAGGATAAATGTCGCCGTCCCGACCGCAGACGCATAGACGCTGTACAAACGCCGAAGTGCAATAAATATAAACAGCGAAGAAAACACAACGGAAGCGGCTAGAATAGCCTTAACACTTGTGACAAATGACAGACCAAAAAAATGCAGAAGCGACCCAATGTATAAAAATCCTGGGTAAAGAAAATTCGCGACCGGATATCCGTAACTATTGTTCAGTCGGCCTAAAAATCGAACGGGAAACTGACCATCTGCAAGGCTTTGGTAAAACGCGCTTAACCGGATGACCATCCATTCTCCGTCATCGGATATATAAAATCCGGGCCGGAACATCGGCCAAAGCACGCCCACCAGGGCGATGATGAGCATACTCACATAGACGAGCGGAATTTCTCGGATACGTTTCATGGCGTTGTTGATCGTTTGAGTGTGGAAGATGTCGTTGCCTCAGGCG
>CAZLDC010000130.1:0-2248 GCA_964558385.1 uncultured Gammaproteobacteria bacterium | reverse complement strand
ATCTGCATCGTCGTCGCATCAATATATGGCTCGAGGGCATCAAACGCATAGGGTAAATCGGGTAAAGAATACATAGTGATCCTCCTTTATAATTGTAGTGTATCACACAATGGCGATTACTTCCGCAGGAGAATCTCCCGCGTATTCGTTATATACCAACGAAACGGGAGGTTTGTCTGTCTTTGTTTCTCAGTATAGACCCATCTAATCCGTTTTTTCGCCCCTTCGGGGCTGCAAACCGGAGTAAGATGGGTATATAATATATTTCATGAAAACGCTGTATAAAAAACTACCCCGTTGGACGAAATATCTTTTTTGGCTTCTTCCCTTCGGGCTCGTTTTCATTTCGTATCTCGTCATCCTCAAGGATCTCCCGTCACCCACCAAACTTGGCAGCTACGACGTCCCGCTTGCGACGAAAGTGTATGACAGAAACGGCATGCTTCTCTATGACATCTATGCCCAGCAGAACCGCTCGCCCATCCCGCTAACTACGATCCCGAAGTATCTTCAGCAGGCTACGATTGCCATTGAAGATAAAGATTTTTACACCCACGGCGGGGTCAACCCAATCGGCGGCATCTTCCGGGCAATGATCGGCACTGTCACCGGCAAAACGCGCCAGGGCGGAGCGACCATCACCCAACAGGTCGTTAAATCCGCGCTTCTCACGCCTGAGCGCACCGTGACGCGGAAAATAAAGGAAATCATTCTCGCCTTTTGGGTCGAGATTCTCTACCCTAAAGATAAAATTCTTGAAATGTACCTCAACCAGGTTCCCTACGGCGGTACGGCATGGGGCATTGAAACCGCTGCGGAGAAATATTTCGGAAAATCCGCGAGCGCCCTCACGCTTGCCGAAGCCGCGCTTCTTGCGGGCCTTCCGCAGGCGCCGACCCTTTATTCACCGTTTGGTGCTCATCCAGAATACGCCCGCAATCGTCAAAAGGAAGTCCTGCGCAGAATGGTTGAGGACCGCTACATCACTCAAACTGAAGCGGACGCGGTTGCAGCCCAGGAATTGGTCTACAAAAACGCACCTAACATCAAGGCGCCGCATTTTGTGATGGAGGTCAAACAACAGCTTGTCGACCTATTCGGGCAAGCGGCAGTAGAACGGGGCGGGCTCAAAGTGACGACCACGCTCGATCTGCCACTTCAGGAATATACCCAAGCAACCGTCGCAGCGGAAGTAAAAGCTATCAACCGGCTCAATGTGACCAACGGCGCGGCTATCGTAACCAAGCCGGCGACGGGAGAAATACTCGCGATGGTTGGGAGCACGGATTATTTTGCCAGTCCCTCCGGAAACTACAATGTGACGACTGCACTCAGGCAACCCGGATCGTCCATCAAGCCCATCAACTACGCGATCGGCCTTGAGAAACGTATTGTGACGCCGGCGACCATGTTTTTGGATATTCCGTCGTGCTTTGCGAATGTTGATAAACCTCATTATTGCCCGAAAAATTATGACGGCAAATTCCACGGCCCGGTGCAGATTCGGCTGGCTCTGGGTAATTCCTATAACATCCCGTCCGTCAAAATGCTCTACCTCAACTCTGTGCACGATATGGTAGCATCAGCTTCCGCATTTGGTCTGGACACGCTTATAAACGCGAGCGACTATGGACTGTCGCTTTCCTTGGGTGGGGGCGAAGTGCGCATGACGGACATGGCCGAGGCGTTCGGCGTATTTGCCAATGGCGGAATACGCAAAGATCTCGTATCTATCCTAAAAGTTGTTGATAAAAACGGAAAGGTGCTGTTTGAATATGCCGATCCTAATCTCCACAAAGACCTTCCGTCCCAACTTCTCTTAAGAGGCCCTCGCGTCGTGAGTCCGGAAACGGCATTTCTTATATCCCATATCCTGCTTGATAATAACGCGCGGCAGGATTCGTTTGGGCCGCAGTCAAATCTCGTCATTCCCGGCCACAGCGTGTCCGTCAAAACCGGAACGACCGATGATCTGCGGGACAACTGGACCATCGGATTTACTCCGCTCGTCCTGGTTGCTACCTGGGTCGGGAACAACGACAATACACAGATGAATCAGGCGCTCGTTTCCGGCGTCACCGGAGCAGCTCCCATCTGGAATAAAATTATGAGACAGGCGCTACGGGAAAAGTCGGATGTGTTACCCAAAAAACCCGACGGGATTGTAGGAGCGCAGATTTGCGCCGTCAGCGGATTACAGCCTCCCAATCCCGATGCAGAAGATAAGGGCTGTCCCACACGTTTTGAA
>CAZLDC010000129.1:0-2365 GCA_964558385.1 uncultured Gammaproteobacteria bacterium | reverse complement strand
CTGGAGTTTAGCTTCGCTCGTATGCGCGTGCCGGGAAAATATTTCCAAGATAAGATCCATCCGGTCCCAGACGTGAATATTGGGATTGACGTCCCAGTACATTTTTGTGAGGTTAAATTTTTGATTGGGGGAGAGGATGCCGCTCACGAGTACGACGTCAACGGCGTGACGAGTCAGATACTCTGCTACCTCGCGGGCTTTACCCGGACCGATGTAGAGCGCCCGCTGCGGCACGTCTTTTTGGAGCATGATGTCTACAATCTTTGCCTGCCCCAGGGAGGCGACGAGGTTCCAATATTCTGTGATGTCTTTTTCTATTTCGGATTGGGAAAGTTTGGCGTCAGCCAGACACACAAAAAGTATTTTGATCGGTTGACCTGTTTGTTGTTCCATAGGATGGATTATAGCCTATTAGGATATAATCTCTTCATGGATGCCCGGCAACCACTGCTTGAACTTCTCGATACATTCGTGCCGTATGACGACCGCGAGCAGGAGTCGCTCAGACGCGTCAGAGATTTTGTGTTGGCCCACCCGGATTGTTTTGGGCATTATACCCTGCCGGGTCATGTCACCGGATCTGCGCTGGTCGTGGACGACCATATGGAATATACGCTCCTTACGCATCATAAAAAAATGAACATGTGGCTTCAGTTTGGCGGACACTCGGATGATCATCCGGTTGTCGCCGATACCGCTCTTCGGGAAGCGCAGGAGGAATCCGGCCTCACGGATCTTGCCCTCTCGGGTCTGGGAAACAGTATATTTGACATCGATGTCCACACGATCCCGGCCCATGGTCAGATGCCGGAGCACACCCACTATGACATTCGGTTTCTCCTCGTTGCCAACAGGCAGGATCAGCTCACGGTGAGCACAGAGTCCAACGAGCTTGCGTGGATCCGGCTTGAGGACGTCCCTCGGTATAATACGCGTCCGGAGTTCCTACGGATGATCGAGAAGGTTTTGCAACTGCGAAGAAATGGTATACTTGCAGGTGAACATGATCACGCCGCATAAACCCAAGTATCAGAAGTCCCCATTCCGGGAGTACTTTAATATCCTCTCGGATGTAGATAAAGGCTCGCGGGACTCCAAAGAGTTTGGTTCCATTCTCATCCTGACGCTCGTCGAGGAAATCGGGGAGATGGCCAGGGCGTACCTTGCTGAACACGGACGGAAAAAGACCAATATCGCCGCCCAGCGTGACGAGACGTATCCGCAGGAGCTTGGGGATATTCTGGTCGCGATCCTGCGGTTTGCGAGAGTCAAAAACATCAACCTCCACGACCGGATCATGTATTCGCTTGAGAAAATCAAAGGCCGGCAGACCGCTCCCAAAACATGAACCGCTTTGTTGGTATTCTTTCCGGTACTGCACTCATCGTGTCGGGGATAGTGGGATGGAAGTACTATCGGACGGCGCCACCACCGGATGCGCCAAAAGTACTCGGGAGCACCTCCGTCTCCGGGCAAACACACTTTGATGCGCTCAGTGTTCCCCCCGAAAATAAGATACAAACTACTGCTAGTCCAATTTCTCCTACCCCTACAACGGTCGTGCAAGTACCTCTGGTTACGGTGATTGACGGACCGGGAGCACTCGTTGAAGGAGGCTTGGCCTCATTTACCTGGTATGTGGATGCCCCACCCACAACGATCCGTACGACGACGATTTACTATGGCACGACGAGCGATCCGGGTGTCCTCGTCACGCAAGCGGCTCCCGATCAGACCCGGTACACCCGGGCATTGCAGGATTTTATGGATGGGACGTATGCAATTCCCTTACGGTTTGTAGGGAGTACGCTCATCGGTGGACCGGGCACCTATTACTATCGTGGGTATGCCCGCATTGGAGAAAAACACTATTGGAGCGCCGAGCGCAGTTTTGTCGTAACACCAAAACCAACGCATGATATTTCGGTTTCGAATTATCCATCTGTTGTTGCATCGGGAGAAAACGCGGCGTTTACGTGGGATATATCCGGCCCGGCGGCTACGATTGGATTCACGGCGGTGGTCGGCGGAAAAACATCAAAATCCGGAAAACTCGAGACAACGGTCGATCTCCCTCAGACACCGTATACCATCCTCACACAGGATTTCAACAGCGGCACGTTCGCCGTGCCGCTGCGGTTCATCGGCAACGCGAGGATTACCGATCCGGGGGTGTATTATTTCCGCGCGCTTGCCTTCATTGACGGAAAAAACATCTGGTCACCGGAGTATACGTTCACCGTGAAGTAAGGGATTCCCGCTGGCCAACTCCGTGATAAAATGCTTCTATCAACTTATGAAACCGAAAATCAGCATCGTGACATTGGGGGTAACCAACTTCAAAAAATCATTCGAATTTTATGTC
>CAZLDC010000128.1:0-2398 GCA_964558385.1 uncultured Gammaproteobacteria bacterium | reverse complement strand
GAAGCGCGAGAATAAACAGGAGCATGGCAAATCCAAGCTGGGAAAACAGCTGCGCTGCCCAAAGGTTGCGAAACGCAGTGACCGCGAGAACCTGTCCCAGAACTGATCCCTGATTTGCACGATGCTCGCTCATAGGATACACTTATACATTACCATGACCGCTACCGCCCACGCCCTCGTCGCAGGCGCCATCCTTACCCGTTTTTCTGATCCTGTTGCCGCATCTTTGCTTGCCTTCGGATCTCATTATATGATGGACAGCATCCCCCACTGGGATTTCGGTACCAACTGGCGGGGCCGTTCAAAAACCCTCACCGGCGCGCTTGCGATATTCGATACTGCGATGGCTTTTACGGTAGCATATATTCTCTACGCAGGAAAGATGGGAATCCTGCCCGTCACCGTCGTCACGAGTGCCGCGCTTTTGCCGGATTGGCTGGAGACGCCGTGGTACATCTTTTTTGCCCATCAGAAAAAACATGAACCGGGGCCGAAAGCAGGACTCATCGAGCGGATGGCCTATACCATTTACAAAATCCCGAACATATTTCACGCCAAAGCCCAGTTTCCCCTGGGCCTTTTTACGCAGATCGCCACCGTGGCATTCTTTCTAATACTTCTTCGATAACAAATGCGAGAAAGACGCGAAGGGGTATATAAATTTTTGAAAATCGCTTCCCGAGCTCAATTCTCCCAGCACAATAGAAAACAACAGGTGGAGTCCCAAAGGATTAATAGATAAATAATGTAGCGAGCAGCGGATTGAAAAAATTTTTATACACCGAGCGAACGTAAATACTGAAGGATCATCCGAACTCCAAACCCTGTCCCGCCTTTGGGGGTAAGCGGCGCGTCTTTCTCCGCGTAGGCGGGTCCGGCGATATCCAGGTGGGCCCACGGGACGCCTTTGGGCGCAAATTCCTGCAGAAACAGTGCACCATTGATCGCCCCCCCGTACCGGGAACTCGAGATATTTTTCACATCAGCGATTTCGCTTTTGAGGTGCTCTTTGTACTCTTTCACGAGAGGCAACCCCCAGATAAACTCACCGGACTGTTTGGCAGCAGTGGTAAGGGCACTTCCCAGCGCCTCATCATCCGTAAACATCCCCGCGACATCCTCGCCGAGGGCGACCATACACGCGCCCGTGAGCGTCGCAAGATCAATGATGGCGTGCGCCTTCACTTTCGCTTCAGCATAGGAGAGTGCGTCGGCCAGGACCACCCTGCCTTCGGCATCAGTATTGAGGATCTCGATCGTCTTGCCGTTCATCGCCCGCACGATATCCCCGGGTTTGACAGCTTTGGGACCGGGCATGTTTTCTGTGGCGGATATGAGCCCCACGACCGTGAGCTTCGGTCTGAGTTTGGACAATACGGAGAAAATAGCGAGTATAACGGCCGCACCGGCCATATCTAACTTCATCGTTTCCATGTTTTTGGAATCTTTGAGGGACAATCCGCCGGTGTCAAACGTAATGCCTTTGCCCACGAGACACACGGTTTTTCTGCCTCCGCCCGCATAGGTAAGCTTGATAAACCGGGGCTCCTGGTCACTGCCGCGGGCGATCGCTAGGATCGCTTCCATGCCGAGTGCTTTCATCTCTTTGGGCGTCAGAGTTTCGCAGCGCATCGTATCTACCCCTTTGACGATACGTTTGGCTGTTTCTGCCAGGTATGTGGGCGTCGTCACGGACGGGGGCTCATTGACGAGGTCCCGGGCAACAACAACCGCCTCACTGACCACCTGCCCTCGCTCTACCCCGGCCGCCATGGCGTCGAGCTTCGCAGGATTCGTAAGAAGGAACACATCATCAATGTGTTTTTCTTTCCTCTGGGCATCGGCGCTTTTGTGTTTGGAAAATGTGTAGGTACCCAAGATGAGTCCTTCCGTCATCGCCTGGGCCGCTTGATCCGGCCCGAAACGGTTTGACAGATCCAAAGGCAAACTCACAGCAAGGGACTTGACTGCCATACCGATCGCTTTTCGGCCGGTGGTTGCCGCCACTGTTTGCAGGTTGGCAACGGTGAGCTCTCCTACTGTCCCCAGCCCAACGAGCATCGTACGCATGGCGCCAATTTTTCCATGGGTATGGATGAGAATCGTATTGCCCGCAGTTGCCTCAAAATCCTGAAACGCAGCAATTTCCGTGAGCAATCCACCAAGGGCAGTATCGATCTTTTTGGCATCATCCGACAGGATAAAACCCTCGCTGCCCTTCTCCTGAGAGGCAAACACGACCGCAAGATCGCATTCAATTTTTGTGACATCGGTGGGTTTTGCTTGAAATTTCATATGGTTAAACAAATTCATTCATTTTTATAATCCTCAAACGTTGACAACTCAGCCCATAACTTTATTACCCTCTCATCCGACCAATCTGGTATATCCCCAATCT
>CAZLDC010000127.1:0-2398 GCA_964558385.1 uncultured Gammaproteobacteria bacterium | reverse complement strand
GGTTGACTCCATCCCTCGCCCTTACGGGCGGGGATCTAAGTAAGGTGCTGTTAGAAAATCGTTGATCGACATTGGAAAATCGTAATCGAAAATTGAAATACGATAGTCGATAATTCGTTTCCCACTTCCAATATCTACAACGAATTTCGATCGTCGAATGACTCGTTTCGAATTTCATTTATATTTATGGTATCACCGTAAATGCTCCCGTATACATCCCCATGGAACAGGCAAATGCCAAGGGCCCGGATTTCTTGGGTGTAAAGACGAGTTCTTCCTTCCCGTTGACGGGTAAAATTTTAGAAATTCCTAAACCCGGGATGGTGAATGCGCGGGCGCATCCGTTGGCTTGATCGGAAATGAGCGTGAGTCTCACCGGAATCCCCGCTTTGATCGTCGCACTGTCTGCAGTATAACCATTACTTCTGACCGTAATCGTCACATGCTGGACACCATCGCTTGCAACTCCCGCCACCGTTCCTGCTTTTGCTAAAGCCAACTGGTCAATATTTGACGTGGCTGCACGGTAGAGATTATTAAATGTATAAAATGATCCGGTGAGACCGATACCGCCATTGATCGAGTAAAGGGCAAATATGGCAACTGCCGTCGCCGCGGCGTAGGAAAATAGTTTATGTTTAAGAAGCGTCATAAGAGTAGCCCCAAGAAAGAAAAAAATGGGACTCGTTCCCAAAATAAATGATCCCATGATTGCCGCGCCAAGCCAGGGACTTGCTGACGCAACCGCAATGGCCATCGTCGCCTGGGTGACTCCGCAGGGCATAAGGATCGTAAAAAACCCAAGAGCCAGTGGCGCAAACGCCGATTCATCCCGGCTCACCCCACGAAGAAGCCGGTAGGCCCATCGCGGAGGAGTAATAACCGCATACCGGAAGACCGGATGAAGATTCGCTATACGGGCGGCTGTTGCTAACATAAAAAGTCCGGCTGCAATCTGGACAAATCCCATGACCATGGGTGACAACACGAGCGTCGAACCAATGAGCCCCAACAGAAATCCGAGGATGATGTGCGCCACGAGCTTGGCTCCCAGGAACATACCAATGACCCCAAAACTCACGGATTTTTTTTGTGAGCCATTTATTAACCCAGTTTCCGTCGTCTGAGAGACGGATGAGGCAAGTAACCCCCCTTGAACCGCCAGACACGAGATTCCTCCCGTCGTCAATCCCGTCAAAAATGCAAGCCAAATGGTATTCATAAAAATATTACAATAACCGTGTTGATAGTCTACTGAAAAGATGTTCGCTTGACAACGACAAAAGATTTCTTTAATATCATTATATCCCTCTAGGGGGGATAAAAGAAAGTAGGGGAGTATGCCAAAGGGAATGCCAAGAGATCAATCCATTGAACGAACGATCCTCCACCGCCTCAAAATCGCACGAGGACATCTGGATCGCGTCATCGGGATGGTCGAGGAAGGTCACTATTGCATTGACGTGGTCCACCAATCTATGGCCGTCCAGGCGGCGCTGCGGGAAGCGGATCATTTGATACTCAAAAACCACATGGAAACGTGTGTGGCGGACTCCATAAGAAAAGGAGATAGTAAGGAAGTCATTGACGAAGTGATGAAGATAATGGAGAAGAAAAGTTAGTTGGTTAATTCGTTACTTCGTTACGTTGCGAAAATCATTATTATGGATAAAATTTTTGTCACCATTGCCGGACTGTTTTCCATTGTTGGCATCTATTGGTTCTTTTTTGAAAAAAAGTCTGATGAAGCGGGAAAAGAAGCATCGGACGCCTGGACGATCATTGTAGATGGAGGGTATAAACCTAATGTCATATACATTCCGAAAGATAAACCGGCAACCATTACGTTTATTCGTAAAGACGCAAACAGTTGTCTGGAAGAAATAGTATTTCCTGACTATAAGATAAAAAAATACCTTCCATTAAATAAGGAGGTTGTTATCACGCTCCCCTCTCCCCATTCAAAAACATCGGGATTCCAATGCGGAATGAGTATGTTTCATGGCCGAATAGAATTAGGGAGATTAGGGAAATAGGGGAAATAAGGGTAATAGGATAAACACATGGCAAATACAAAAATCTCATTTCCGGTGATCGGTATGCATTGCGCAAGTTGCGCGCGGCTTATCGAAAAAAAACTGAAGAAGACTCCTGGGGTGTCAGACGCCATGGTCAATTACGGGAGTGAACAAGCGTCCGTCGAGTTTGATGAGGCGTCCTGTTCCCTAAAAACCATCGGCAAAGCGGTCGAAGACATAGGGTATCAAGCAATTACCGATCAACAATCGGAAAAAACGCCGGATCAAATCAAAGAAGAGGCAAAAAAGAAAGAACTTGTGGATTTAAAACATAAAGTCATTATTTCTCTATGTTTAAGCGCACTCATTATGATCGGAAG
>CAZLDC010000126.1:0-2439 GCA_964558385.1 uncultured Gammaproteobacteria bacterium | reverse complement strand
CCGAAATACTCATGCCCCAACTACCGAAATTCGGCGGGCCGAAACATACGCTCATTCCTGTCGGCATCGACCAGCACCCGTATATTCTGCTTGCCCGTGACGTGGCCAAACGCATGAAGCTCGTACCTCCATCGGAGCTCGTGATGCGATTTTTGCCGAGCCTAAAAAATCCGGAAGAAAAAATGTCCGGATCCAGACCGGAAACCGCAATATATTTAAGCGATACGCAGGAGGCAATACGGAAAAAGATCATTTCAGCATACACAGGAGCAGTCAGTTCTCTAGCGGGTCATCAAGCGTTCGGCGCCGTGCCGGAGGCATGTTCGGTATTTGCATTATTCACTGCATTTTTGGAAAGCGATAGCGAATTATTGGTGCTGGATAACCGCTATCGAAGAGGGGAGTTGTTAACGAAAGAGTTGAAGGAAATAATAATAGATTGCATATCGACCCTCGTTGCAGAACACCAGAAGGAAAAAGAGAAGGCAGTAAATAGAACACAAGAATATCTATTAACCCAACCAATACAATCGTATATCAATTAAGTATAATGAAAGGACTATATGGATCTGAAAGATAAAATCGAAAAAATACTGAAAGAGAAAAAGGTGGAATATACATTTATCCCGTTGCCGGAAGAATTGCCGCCGGATGTGCCGTCGCACGCAGCGTTTCATGGAATTAAGATGGCCAATGCGATGGTAACCATACTCTATCGCACAGAGAAGGGGATCATTGGCGCGACAAAGCGGGGAGATACGCAAATTGATCAGGAAAAGTTAAAGAAGCTCGTTGGGGTTACCGAATTAGTGTTTGCCTCCAAAGAAGATTTGAAAAAACTTGGGACGGAAGTGGGACTCGTGCCGTATCTGGGTCTCAATATTCCGTACTTTGTTGACCAAAAGATCCTAGAGATTGATCAGGCGTATGGCACTGGGGGCACCAAGACGATGGGTATGGCCATGAATTCGTGCGATATGATCACCGTCAATGGTGGGACCGTCGGAGACTTTGCATATTTTGAAGAGAAGAAAGTTTTCAGCGGTAAACGATTCCTTTCCGGCATTACACCGAGCGGGGATGGGAGTCTGCACATCGGCAACTATTTGGGGGCGGTGAAGCAGTTTATTGAGCTTGCCCGTGTGAACGAGTGCTTTCTCATGGTTGCTGATCTTCATGCACTCACGACGGTGCAGGACAAAGCACAGCTCCAAAAAAACACCGAGACGCTCATTCTTCATGAGCTCGCCTTACTATTGGGGGAATTGGGGGGATTAGGGAAATTAGGGGGATTAGGAGAGATGAAAAACGTTACCTTTTTCCGTCAATCAGACGTCGTCGAACACACCGAGCTCCAGAGCGTACTGAATAATGTAACCCCCCTGGGGCTTATCAAGCGCGCGCATGCCTACAAAGATAAATTGCAAAAAGATGTGATGGAGGATGATATCAATATGGGGCTTTTTTCCTACCCTATGCTGATGGCCGCTGATATACTTCTCTACAAACCGGACCTCGTGCCGGTAGGGAAGGACCAGAAGCAGCATGTGGAGATTACGAGGGATATTGCTGGTAGGTTTAATAACATTTATCGGGGAGATAAGGGAAATAAGGAGGATAAGGGAGATCGGGGGATATTCAAATTGCCGGAGGCGTATATTCCGGAGGAGGTGGCGGTGGTCTTGGGGACGGACGGGAAGCGGAAGATGAGCAAATCTCTCGGAAACATCATCAGCATCTTTGAGGACGAGGAAAAAATACGGAAGCAGGTGATGGGGACGTACACGGATCCGACGCGGATTCACGCTAGTGACCCCGGACACACGGAGGGGAACATGGTGTTTACTTATCTGGACTTCCTTGGACAAAAAACAAAAAACAACGAATTGAAGGAAGCCTATAGAAAAGGTCAAGTGGCTGATATTGAGGTAAAAAATTATTTATACGAATCGATTCTCAAATACTTCGCAAATGCCCGAAAAACGTATAAGGAATTGGCGGCACATCCGGCGGCCGTTAAAAAAATACTCGAGGACGGAGCGGGGAGAGCGAGAAGTGTTGCCGGAGAGACAATGCGAGAGGTGAGGGAGGCGGTAGGGCTTGTGAATCAATATTCGATAAGCGATAAGCGAGAAGCAATAAGTGATAAGACACGCGAAACAAAGCCAGGCTTTCAGGAGCAAAGCCAGGCTTTGAAAAATGACGGTATCATCACCATTGAAGAGTTTGGGAGGGTGGAGCTAAGGGTGGGGAAGGTGGTGGAGGCGACGAACAAAGAGGGGAGCGAGAAATTAATTAGGTTGGTGGTGGACTTTGGGAGAGGTACAAAAAGTACGATAGGTACGAGTAGTACGAAAAGCCAAGAGAGTGAAGAGCGTGACGTAAGGGTTATCTTTACGGGAGTCAGGGGGTTTGGGTATACACCGGGAGATTTCCTCG
>CAZLDC010000125.1:0-2511 GCA_964558385.1 uncultured Gammaproteobacteria bacterium | reverse complement strand
AGCAGTTTTATAAAAAGCACGGCGGCAAGACGATCATCATGGCGCGGTTTGTGCCGATTGTGCGCACGTTTGCCCCCTTTGTCGCGGGCATCGGATCGATGGAGTATGGGAAATTTATAGCCTACAACGTCATCGGCGGTGTCGTGTGGGTGGGAGCGTTTACCCTGTTAGGCTATTTTTTCGGAAACATTTCCTTCATCAAGGAAAATTTTCACTATGCGATCGTGGCGATCGTACTCCTATCTGTTGCTCCTATGATCTATGAATATATCCAAGCCAAACGCCATCCTGATGTCCCCGGTGTCTCCCCGCAGAAGCTCAAAAAAATGATGAAGTAGTTAGTGGACTGGAAACTTCCGGATGAGTCCGACGCAGCGGCCCTGAATTTTGACGTGAGTCGTGAATATGGGGGCCATCTGGGCATTGGCGGGCATGAGTTTGATCTTGTTTTTTTCAAAAAATATCCGCTTGAGGGTCGCAAATCCATTGGGAAGGAGAGCTACCACGATATCCCCGTTTTTGGCTTCCTGCTGGTGCTGGATGACGACGAGATCGCCATCAAGGATGCCATCATCGATCATGGAGCTGCCCTTGACCTGCAGGATATAGTGGGGTTTGCCGGCAGACACCATCGCAGGGGCGACGGAGACGTAGTAGTTGGGGTCGGTATAGGGTTCAAGCGGGCTACCGGCGGCGATGAAGCCAAGCACCGGAAGCTCTACGGCTCCTTCGTTCCCTCCGGCTTGGGATCGGTACGTGTCTTTGATGATCTCGAGGCCCCGTGCCGTACCGTCGAGTTTTTTTATGAATCCCTTGATACGAAGCCGGTCAATGTGCTCATGGACGGTCGCGGGGGAACTGATACCCATCGCATCACCGATTTCTTTGAGGGTCGGCGCGTATCCATAGCGCTGGATAAATTGCGTGATAAAATCAAGAAGTTGTCTCTCTTTAAGATACAGGATAGCTGGCATACCAGGTAGTAGAAACTTGATGTGTTTTGATCTGATCAAAACACAGAAGTTCTGCATATTATGTTAACTTGTATGTACCAGATAGCTTCCTGTTATTCGCGTCAGCGAAAATCGAGTTTTCACTACCTGGCATATTGTATAATGGTTATAATAAAATTTACCCGAACTGTCAACCGTATTTATATGATACAAACACTATCATGTTCCAACTAAAAACCGATTATCAGCCGAGTGGCGACCAACCGCAGGCGATTGCAAAGCTTACGGAACATATACTGTCCGGTGCCCGGGAACAGGTACTGCTGGGGGTCACCGGCAGCGGGAAGACCTTTACCATGGCGAACGTAATCGCAACGATCAATCGTCCTACCCTGATCATTTCCCACAACAAAACGCTTGCAGCCCAGCTATATCAGGAGTTCCGTGATTATTTTCCGAATAATTCCGTATCGTACTTCGTTTCCTACTATGATTATTATCAGCCGGAAGCGTATATCCCCCAGACGGATACGTTTATCGAAAAGGAAACACAGATCAATGAAGAAATAGACAAACTGCGTCTTTCGACAACAGCCAATATCCTTTCGCGGCGCGACACGATCGTCGTCGCTTCCGTCTCGTGCATCTACAATATCGGCAGCCCCACAGAATACGGCCATTTTGTGCTGGAGCTTGGCGTCGGCATGAACATCAGCCGCGAAAGCATATTGACGCGGCTTGTGGATCTGCAGTATGAGCGCAACAATTACGGATTTACCCGAAGCACCTTCCGCGTTCGGGGAGAAAGCATTGATCTGTTTCCGGCGTATGACGATGTTGGTTTGCGCATTATCACCAAATTAGACAAATTAGTCCAATTAGTCAAATTTGACCCGTTAAATGGAAAAACCTTGGAGGAGCTTCCCTCGGTGATGATATACCCCGCCAAACACTTTATGACTGATCCCAAGACGTATACCGCTGTGTTTGAGCAGATCAGCAGTGACATGGAGGAACAAGTTGCGCACTTTACGGCTCAGGGCAAGCTTCTGGAAGCCAGCCGCCTGCGGCAGAGGGTGACGTATGATCTCGAGATGATCCGCGAATTGGGCTACGTCAATGGTATAGAGAATTATTCGCGGTATTTTGACGGAAGGAAGCCAGGCGATCCGCCCTATACGCTTCTCGATTATTTCTCCGAAGCATGCCAACAAAGCAAGGCTTTAAGGAGCCCAAAGCCTGGGTTTGAAATATCAAACGACTGGTTATTGTTTATCGACGAGTCTCATATGACGGTTCCCCAGATCCGTGGCATGTACAATGGTGACCGCTCCCGCAAGCAGACCCTGATTGATTTCGGATTCCGTCTGCCATCAGCGATCGATAACCGCCCGCTACGGTTTGAAGAGTTTATGCGCAAGATACCTCAGACGGTATATGTATCCGCGACCCCTGATGAGTGGGAGGTTTCCCGTGCGCTTGAGAGCGCCGAGAAAGTGACAGGGTTGAACCCTGTCACAAAGCAGGGTTCTACTCTTACAAGCACTGGTATCGTCGA
>CAZLDC010000124.1:0-2513 GCA_964558385.1 uncultured Gammaproteobacteria bacterium | reverse complement strand
GCTGCGGGACTTGGATTCTCCGCCAGATGCGGATCAGCCTTCGGCTGAGAACCAAGATTTTGCTTCGGGGCTTGGATTTGAACCAAGATAAACGGATTCAGAGTCCGTTGTACCCGCCTCCCCGGCGGGTCGCCGATGAGGCGACTACCCACATGACCCCTTGTCTGTATGGCTGCGGGACTAGGACTCGAACCTAGATAAGCAGATTCAGAGTCTGCTGTACTACCGTTATACGATCCCGCAGCCCTACAGACAAAATTTCAAACTATCGTCAATTTTATCTTTCAATACTTCTCTTCCGTAACCAGTTTTATAAAACTTCTCTTGCTTTAGTGCGTCCTTTTTCGATATAAAAGCTTCGTAATAAATCAACTTGAATGGCTTGTTTCTGCTCGAAAAATAACCTCCTGAACCTTCGTTATGAACTTTTAGTCTTTTTCTTAAATCACTTGTTGACCCAATATAAATAATCTTTGTCTTTAAACTATATAACGCATAAACATAATCCATATACGTATCCGCCTCCTCGGCGGGTCGCCGATGAGGCGACTACCGTTATACGATCCCGCAAATTTATTCTGGTAGGCTGATTATACCAGCTTTTGAGCGGGACACTAAACCATCGGTCTTCAATCCATGAAGGATCGATCGGTAAAAAGCCAAGGGTTTCGGGTATTTATTCTGAAATTCTTTGATAAGATCATCTTCTTCCAAGTCCTCTTCCCGCAGGCGGTCGATGATGCGGCCGCGGTAGAACCGATTTGATTCACGGAATAGAATTGCTTTTTTCTTTACTTTTGAACTTTGAGTTTTGAGCTTTGACATTGCGATAGCACCGTAGTCCATGAGCGCCTGGTGCCAGTCCCAGGATTTGCCCGGCGGAATGAGTTGCCTGGCAACCGCTTCGATAATGGAATCTTTCTGCTCTCCATCATGAAAAAAGAAATGTGTGATGATCTGCCGGATGTTTGTATCGACAAGCGGTATTTCCTGTCCATAAGCGAACACCAGAATTGCTCGAGCAGTATAAATACCCAATCCCGGGAGTTTACGAAGTTCCCTCTCACTCTTTGGAAAATTGATCCGATTAGATAATTTAACATTTATACGCTGGATCCCAGCGTTCGCTGGGATGACGCATAAATCATCTGAAGCTATTATTCTCGCTGCACGATGCAGATAGAGCGCCCGGCGGTTATAGCCCATCCCCTTCCAAATACGAAGGACTTGGGCGGGGGTCGCCTGAGCAAGATCCAAAACCGTTGGGAATATCCCAATAAACTCGGCATACTTCGGGAGGACCCGAAGTACCTGCGTCTGCTGGAGCATGACTTCAGACACCATGATCCGGTACGGGTCACGGGTACGGCGCCAAGGGAGATCACGGCGGTGGGTAGACCACCACGATAAAATCTTTTTTTGAAACGAAATAATCTGTTTCTTTGTGAGCGTCACGATCACTCATTGTACTAGATACATTCCATAAGGCCAATTCCAGGACACGGAAAAGGCAAGGGAAGATACGGGGGATTAGGGAAATTAGGGAGATTGGGGGATTTAAAAGAAACTAAGAGAAGACAAAAAATTAGAGACCTTGGAGGTCGGCGTCAAATTCTGCGGCGTTGCCGGATTCTATGGTTGTGCCTTTCAAGTCCTTTTCGATATCCGTCATACTGTCGGATGCCGTGATGGTCGGAGTCGCTGCTGCCGGAGTCGGTGTTGAAGTGTCAAATCCCTGATTGGGTTTGTTCACCTGATTGTTCAGCCCCGGTGTTTGGACGGCGGTGGGCTCTGCTGATTTTTGCTGACTCGTGTAGTAGAAATACCCAAGCCCACCCAATATCGCCACTCCCAACACAACCGCAAGCCACAACAATCCCGATCCATTTTTTGGCGGTTCTGAGGGAGGAACAACAATCGTTCCGTTTTCTAAGCTCGGCGGCATAACCGACGGCGCTGGCTCGTTAGGAACAGTTGGTGTCGTTGTATTGGCCATATATTAAATACTGGCGGGAATGACTACATCATAACCCACCGGCGCTTGATGTCGCTTCGGGTTTGACTCCAAGTACTGTCTTGATAGACTGAAAGACCTGCCCAACCGCGTCACGTGCTGTCTTCACGGACTCGTGGAGCACTTTGAGATCTGCCTCCAGCTGCTTCACCGCTGCACCGACGTCATTTTTGGCAGTCGTATCATCCCTAACCGTTATCAGATAGGTCTTTGCTTTTTGTGCGGCAACAGCAGACTCCGCTGTGGTAATTGCCGTACGCGCCGAAGCAATCGCAGACTCAACCGCCGTCACCGTTTTTCCTTCGGCTTTGGCTTTCTCACTGCGGGAGCTCAGTTTATCAACAACCGTCGAGAGACGATCGAGTACTTTTTGAAAATGATCCGTGCGTTTTTCATTGACCATCGCGAGACGCTCCTGCACCCGCTCAACAATCTTCTTTTTGCGCTCGTCGCGCATCGCAGTGACCTTTGCCTTCAATTCCTCGCGTTTGGCAGCAAT
>CAZLDC010000123.1:0-2531 GCA_964558385.1 uncultured Gammaproteobacteria bacterium | reverse complement strand
TTTCTCTCCGCGCGGGTGCGGTCGAGCTTGGTGAGGTACCGTTTGCGCAGCCGCAGGTTTTGCGGAGTGATTTCGAGAAGTTCATCTTCCTCGAGAAAATCCAGACACTGCTCAAGGGACAGGACGACCGGAGGATCAAGTTGTATGGCAATATCCGCATTCGCCGAATGAATATTGGTCAGTTTTTTAAACTTACAGACGTTTATGTCGATATCTTCCTGCCGGTTATTGAGCCCAATGATCATCCCCTCGTAGACCGGGATCCCGGGACCGATGAGCGCTCTCCCCCGCTCCTGCACGGTCGTGAGGGCGTAGCCGGAAGATTTGCCGGTTTCAAAAGCGACCAATACGCCGTTTCGTATTTTCGGTACCCGGGGCATCTCAGGAAAATACCCGATGATACGGGTCGAAAAAATGCCATTTCCGCGGGTTTTTGTCAGTATGTCTCCGCGAAAACCGAGGAGATTTCGGCTGCTGACTTTGTACACCATCCGTGTCATCTGCCGCTCATCCGTATGCGTGTCGAGGAGCTCGGCTTTTCGCCGTCCGAGGTCCTCCGTCACTACCCCGACAAACGACGCATCGATATCTATCGTAATTTCCTCAAACGGCTCGGAAACGACGCCGTCAATCGTTTTGAGAATCACTTCGGGTTTGCCGACCTGCATCTCATAGCCTTCGCGCCGCAGCGTCTCAAGAAGGATTGCCAAATGCAACTCTCCACGGCCGGAAACGACAAAGCTGCTGCCTCCGCCGTTTTCCTCGATGAGCAGTCCAATGTTCGTTTGCTTTTCGCGCCGCAGCCGCTCCCCGATTTGGCGAGCCGTGCAAAATTTACCTTCCCGTCCGGCAAAGGGCGAAGTATTGGCCGATACCGTGATTTTCAGAGTCGGCGGCTCCAGGTGAATCGCCGGATACCCGACCGGATCTGCAGGATCAGCGATCGTATTGCCGATCGCTACATCCGGTACGCCGGTAACGGCGATGATGTCCCCCGACATTCCTTCCTCTACCGGTACTCGGTCAAGCCCGACGCTCGTAAACACTTCTTCGATACGAAAACTTCCGAGCTTCTCCTGTTCGTGAAGTAAAAGAACTGATTGGCCGGGCTTTACCGTCCCCTGGGAAACTTTTCCTATGGCAAATGAACCTTTATGGGGATCAAAATCGAGATTAGACACGAGCATTTTAAATGGTTTTTCAGCGTGTGTTTCCGGCACCGGAATATACTCAACGACGGACTGAAACAACGGTTCGAGCGATCCAGGGGCTTTCATATCCGCCGGATAACTTCCCCATGCTTTCCCTTCCCGCCCGATGGCATACACCACCGGAAAAGACAGATGGTCTTCATGGTGCGCAAGATGCAAAAATAAACTCTCGACCTCATGCAATACAGCCTCCGGCCGCGCATCTTTCCGATCGATTTTATTGATGACGACAATGACTTTGAGATTAAGCTCGAGGGCTTTCTGGAGGACAAACTGTGTCTGAGGAAGGGGTCCTTCGGCCGCATCCACGACCAAAAGCGCGCCGTCGGCCATATTGATGACCCGCTCTCCTTCACCGCTAAAGTCAGCGAGTCCGGGTGTATCGATGATGTTTATTTTCGTGCCGTGATCCATGACGGCCGTATTTTTGGCCAAAATCGTAATCCCCTTTTCCCTCTCCAGATCATTGGCGTCCAAAATCGTGGTTTGCCCCATCTCCGCCTGATTATCACGGAACGTATGCGTCTGTTTCAGCATGCCATCCACAAGGGTGGTTTTCCCGTGATCGACATGAGCAATAATGGCTATATTTCTTATATCCATATATCCATAAAAAAATACGCCCGCATGCCGTTGCCGCATTGCGGGTCGCGTTTACTGAATATCTATATTATACTACATCGAGTCATTTTACGCTCATCATCATGGCTACACTGCTTCTTTATAGTTTAATCGGCGGATTATTTTCTCTCCTGGGGGGATTACTGCTGCTGTCAATCGATACAAAAATCCGGCAGGCTATCACCACATCCCTGCTCTCTTTTGCTGCCGGCGCATTCATCGCGACGAGCTTCACTGACCTCATCCCGGAGGCAATTGAGCTTGGGCAAGATTCCCATATGATCCTTCGGTTTGTCATGGTGGGTCTCGTTGCATTTTTTATCCTCGAGCGGCTCCTCATGCGGTATGGATTTCATCGCGACAAGCATGAACACGCCGATCACACGGAAACACTCCCAACCCTTCTCATTCTCGGAGATACCATTCATAACTTCCTGGATGGCATCGTCATCGCTGTGGCCTTTGTCGCCAATCCCGCACTGGGACTCACGACGACCCTCGCCGTCGCCGCCCACGAGCTCCCGCAGGAAATCGGGGACTTCAGCATCCTCCTCAATCACGGCTGGTCGCGGACCAAAGTATTGCTCGTCAATGTGCTTCAGTCGCTTGCAACCATACCGGGAGCATTCTTGGGATTTGCGGCGGGTACGGCACTCACGGCGCATCTTCCGAGCTTTCTTGGGGTAGCCGGAGGAATAT
>CAZLDC010000122.1:0-2545 GCA_964558385.1 uncultured Gammaproteobacteria bacterium | reverse complement strand
CACGAAATATATCCCGTGTTCTTTTGTAGGCTTCCGGTATATCAAAAATGATCACACGCCATAGCCCGTCCCATCGTTTAGGCGGAGTAATGTGCATCGTATTCAGTTCATAGGAAAGCGCGCGCGTCAATCCACGTTTTGTGATCGCTATCGTCACCCTACCCCCGGGAGATTCACGGATCGTCACGTATTTCTGTTTGGCGAGCTGCTGTAGTGTTTGCTTCAGTCTCCAAGGTGGGTAGCGATGTTCATCGCCCAAAAACGGTTTTAACGCGACGGCGATAGTGGGAAACATGCAAACGAGTCCAACGCCGCCGATGATAGCCAGAATTCGAAGGATTTGTTTTACCGTCAAATAGCGATCATTGGTTGATGGTGCGCTTGTCGTTGGTTTTTAAAATAAGACAGCGGCATTCTTCCAATCTATACGTGTATATGGATCGTGTTTCCGTCGATTACGAGCATCGTTGACACGTATGAGCATCTGCGTCCTATTCGCATTAAGCTGTCTTGTTCCTTTTTCCATGATTATCTCTCTCTTTCTTAATACATTCACCCTATCATGCTCTCACATAAAATCAAGCGGCCGCTAGATTTATGTGTTGTATCCGTATGGTATACTATTCCCTAGGTAAAATGAGGGCATGAGGGGAGGGCGCAGATGGAGGCCGTTGTGTGCTTGGGACTTGCTTTTGACGGTCACCCGTTAGGTCCGTAGGTTAATGGTAGACCAGAGCTCTCCAAAAGCTCTAGTGGAGGTTCGATTCCTCCCGGACCTGCTAAATTTAGACAGGCGAATTCGGGAAGCCCATCAATCTATTACTGGCGACTGATTCCTTCCAAACCTGTTTATATAATCTTACTATGACCATCCGATATTCTCATACAAATCTTATTGCAAAACATTGGAAACAATTATCAGAGTTTTATGTGAAGACATTTGGATGCAACGTTGCAAATACCACTCATCTTTCCGGTGAATATTTAGAGAAAGGAACGGGTATAGATCATGCGGAATTGGAAGGGGTAAATCTTTTTTTTCCTGGATATGAGACTCAACCCCCAATATTGGAGATTTTTCAATATACAAATTCGCTGGCAAAAACATTACCGGTTTTGGCTAATCGCGAAGGATTCGGACATATTGCTTTTCAAGTAGATGATATTGAAGCAGTGCTAATACGTGCGATCGAAAACGGTGGGAAAAAAGTTGGCGAAGTGGCAACTAAAGAATATGGCAAAGGGACCTCGACGTATGTCTATATAGCAGATCCAGAAGGAAACATCGTTGAATTACAGCACTGGGCACCCAAGTAAATTCTGTTGCCGAGAAACTCCCTGGAGTCACTATTAGTTCAAAAAGAGATAGAGAAAAGTTTTGGTCTATCGACTTTTGAGTAGGAATACTTCGATGAGGGTGATGATGGCGATGGTTTGGTTGAGAAACAGGAGCCACGTAAGCTTTTTATCCAGTGGCTGCACTTCCCAGACCTCCCAGAAGGTGTTCCCCCAAAGCTCTATATTGGCGACGATACCATGCCGGGCTGCGCGATAAACCGGCCGGAGGGCGCTATTGAGGATAAAACGGGTGGGACCGGTTGTTGCCAGTATTCGGACCGTCCCTCTTTTAGTGATTCGTACGATTGTTCGCATAAAAATGAAAAATCCGGCCTCCTCTTGCGAAGTCGGATAATGTCCTTGTTCCTATTATATCCTATGGTTTGGCGGTATATCTACCCCACCGTTTCCAGTTGGCATTAACGGATCCCAGGATCAGCAAGTCGTCCAGGATGTCAAAGAGGTAATGTAGCACCATGGCCCCCAGAAATACGACTGAGGATTGCCGCTCAAATACGTACGCGATGAGCGAGAGACCGGTAAGGGCGAGAATCGTAAAGTAATTATGGGTGGCGAGGCTTGTGTTGTACTTGTGTCCGGTATCGATCGTATACCAGAGCATCCGCCACTGACGGTTCACGAACAGCGTCTTGACGAGCTTGGAATAGGGATCCTGCTTCCCATAGGTGAGAAAGTACAGGACGTGATCAATATCCGGCAGTTCGGAAGCGATCAGGGAAAGGATGATCCATTTTGGTTGAAACTCGCCCCATACTTCCCTCAGTATCCACGCCCACGCGAGACCAATAAGCAAATGGTAGGCATGGTGCCGGGTGTGCCACAGTATGTATCCCAGGCCTTTAATGCGCGCGACCCCTCGTTTCATAGACGTATTTTATCATCTTGACAAGTATTTGGGTAAGCGTGCATAGTGAAGAGACTATAGCATGAAACTGCGCGCGACCCATTCAGAGCAGCATTGGCTTCGTATTTTTACGGGTTTGGGAGTTGTCGTCATGGCGGTGTTGTTTCTGCGTCCCCTTCTGCCTGCTTCGTATCAGGCTATTGAGCCGCTTGCAGACCGGGAATCCTTGTCAATACTGATCGCAGGGGGCACGCTTCCCACGCCTGCCCAGGAGTCGAATGCGGTATTCCACGGCGCGGATGTTGATCTTCCGCTTCATGTTCAAATCGCCGCTATTGTCGG
>CAZLDC010000121.1:0-2565 GCA_964558385.1 uncultured Gammaproteobacteria bacterium | reverse complement strand
TCTTCACAATAAGCCTGTGACGACCTGAATATTTTTTGGAAAAATCCTAATGCTAACCCCATCCCTACGGGCGGATTCAGACGGGAAAAAGTGGATGAGCATACGACGATCACCTGGCTTCCTTCTGACGATCGGATGAGCACCAATGACGAACTTTTCGTGGCTATGAATACGTACCGTAAAGGTCACGGGATCGGAGAAATCTCCCGCAGTGATACGCTCTGCACCATCGCTCAGAAACGTGCCGATGAGCAGCAAGCCCTGGGCACGATTGACGGCCACGAGGGATTTGCCAAATATGCCCAGGATCAGCGGGAATTTTCCTATTTGACGGAGGTGCTTTTTGGTGGGGCAGGTCCCCAGACGGGAGTGCATATCGTGGAATACGGATGGGACCAATCCCTGACGGGACACAAAGAGGCCATCCAGGACCGGTCGATGAGTCACGGATGCGGCGGGGTTGCCGGACATTTCGCGGCGTTTATTTTTGGGAAGAAATGATCAAAGCCAAGCTTTTTGAAGATCAAAGCTTGGCTTTATAAACATCTATGATTGATGAGGCGATTTTTGATATTGAAACGCAAAAACTATTTTCGGAAGTGCCGGAGTGGAACCCGGAACTATTGGGTGTGTCGATTGTCTCAGTTTATCTGCGCCGCGTCGATGAGTCTCAGCGGGAAATCCAAGGGGTCATGAAAAGCTTCTGGGGGCATGAACTTGCGGACTTGTGGCCAATTCTCTCCTCCGTCCGGCGGATCATCGGTTTTAACTCACTCAAATTTGACGTACCGGTTCTCAAGCCCCTGGCCCCTCCTACCTTTACCCGACTCCCCCATTTTGATCTGATGCAGTCGGTACGGGATGCACTCGGACACAATCTGAGCTTAGCAGTGCTCGCCCAGGAGTCTTTGGGGGCAGGCAAGACGGATAACGGACTTAAGGCTGTCGAGTATTGGAAGAGCCAGATCCCTGAAAATCTTGAGAAACTTCGATCATACTGCGAGGCGGATGTCCTGCTTACGCGGGATCTGTATGATTTCGGGGTACAGAATAAATATTTAAAATATGTCGATAAATGGAATAATCACAAATCCTTTCCCGTGGACTTTTCGTATCCAAGGGATGTCGTGGACGCCAGCCGGCAAATGGGGATGTTTTGATGTGGGTGACCATGGAGTCGGACCATGCGCCTCTTTCTTATCAGGAAAGCGTTCTACCGCTGAACTAGTCACCCTAAACTTTCGATAAACTATTTGAGATTTTATCTCTCAATACTTTTCTTCCGTAACCAGATTTATAAAACAATTCTTGTTTTAATGCGTCTGTTTTTGACAAAAAGGCTTCGTAATACAATAGTTTATATGGTCTATTATTACTTGAAAAAATACCTCCCGTTCCCTCATTATGCTCATGTATCCTTTGTTTTAAGTCTTCCGTACTTCCCGTATAAAGCCTTTGAGTTTTCAAACTCAATAGTACATATACGTAATGCATATTGCGTTCCCGCCTCTTCCACGCCTCTCCGGCGGGCAGGCGGCGGGTCGCCGATGAGGCGACTACCGCTGAACTAGTCACCCTTCGCTTCGCTCAGGGTAAACCCTAAGAGAAACTCTTTTATCGACGTGAGGCGCGAAGGGGAATTGAACCCCTGCATAGAAGTTTTGCAGACTCCCGCGTTACCACTTCGCCATCGCGCCAAGTCAAACTTGGCTGGCACCTATGACGTGCCGCCGCAAGTTCAATTCTATCATACACAAAAAAACCCCTCAATAAGAGGGGTTTCTCAATCCGCCGTAACTTCCTTCTCGCCTTACCTACTATTCGTAGCGCGGCTCGAAGTGCGTTTCCTGGCGGACGTTCGGACTGACGTCCTTCGGCAACCGGATGGTGATAGGAACAAATTGAGAGAAAACTATCGAAGACCTTAGCCATAGGCTAATTCTTGATCGAAGATAGTTTTATATATAGAAAGGAGGTGATCCATCCCCAGCTTCGGCTAGGGATACCTTGTTACGACTTAGTCCCCATCGCTGGATTCGGCTTAGCTCCCCTTGCGGGGCTCTTCGGCCGCCTCCAACTTTGTTGGCTTGACGGGCGGTGTGTACAAGACCCGAGAACGTATTCACCGCAGCCTGCTGATCTGCGATTACTACCGATTCCGACTTCATGAGGGCGAGTTGCAGCCCTCAATCTGAACTGAGGCGAAATTTCATGGAGATTTGCTTGGCATTACTACCTCGCGTCCCATTGTTATTCGCCATTGTAGGGTGTGTGTGGCCCAGGTCATAAGCGCCGTGCTGATTTGACGTCGTCCGTTCCTTCCTCCCGCTCTCGGAAAACAGAATCTACAAATCTGCAAATATACAAATATGCAAATTGAATAAATCAAAAATGAAAATGATTTAACCATTTACTCTATTCATTTGTAGATTTGTCATTTGTAGATTTCTTCATTCTGCCCTCTGAGAGCGGGCGGTCTGCGATGACACTTGTAACATCGCATACGGGTTGCGCTCGTTCTCCCACTTAAGGGAACACCCCACGGCACGAGCTGACGACAACCAT
>CAZLDC010000120.1:0-2615 GCA_964558385.1 uncultured Gammaproteobacteria bacterium | reverse complement strand
AGCGCAACACGAGCAAGACCAGCAGTAAAAGCAAGACTAGGGATACGGATCAGACAATAGATTTTATATCTGTTCGTGATCAGCAGGACAAGCCGCAATTACACGTCGTCACGAAGCCGGATGCGAGCCAAGCGCACGTGACCATCGGAGTACGGACGTTTGCCCGCGGGAGCGAGGACCGGTTCGGCTGGAGCATCCTCAATCTTATCATGGGCGTGGGATTCACCTCGCGGCTGTTTAAGGAGATCCGTGAGAAGCGCGGGCTTTGCTACGCCATCCGAAGCGGCGCAGACAGCTGGGCGGATGTGGGGTATTGGAGTATCTACGCCGGTGTCGCGACGGAGAAGGTGGAAGAAGCGACCAAATCGATCCTTGCCGAATTATCCAAAGCAGGTGATAAGGGCGTCACGCAGGAAGAAGTAGATATTGCCAAAAAGCGCATCAAGACGATTCTCGCGTTTAAAGCTGAGGATCCGGAGTTTTTCACTGAGTGGTACGGCCGGCAGGAGCTGTACGGGCAACCGATACTCACTATTGATGACTATATCAAAAAGCTTGATAGTATAACAAAACAACACATTGACCAATTGATGAAAAAATATTTCCTTACCAACACCCTCAACATGGCCCTCGTCGCTTCCCGGGCCGACCAATCTCGACTTTCCACACTCCTTCGGATATGATTTCTACGAGAAGTTATGGAGGAGCATGATTTCATCATTCGATATTTGGCAAACAATTCGTACTGTATCCGGTCCGCTTGACACCCAGTGGTATAATAATCGCGAGGAAATGAGGAGACCATAAACGTGGACGGCACGGACCTAAAGATATTTGATGGTAAAGTAGCCGTCGAATTGGCTCCCGGAGATAGTATGAACTCTGCTGATTTTTTGGCTCAACAGAAAGCATTTGACAGGGAAACAACAGAGCTATATAGCAGACAAAAGCAATCAAGTGCTTAGGTCGATTCTGGTATGAATCTTCACACGGTGAGTCGCCTCCTTTTCTTTCTATTTTTAGTTGAACAGTGATGGTATTTTTGATAGCATACGTTTATGACCGAACAAACCGTAGTCCTCATTAAACCCGATGGATTTGCCAAAAAAGTCGTGGGGCAGGTGATTGACCGTTTCGAACGGGCGGGACTGTCACTCGTGGCACTGAAAATGGTGCGGTTGACGAAAGAAATATTGGAAGTTTGGTATGCCCACCACAAAGATAAGCCATTTTTCCCGAGCCTTTGCGAGCAAATGATGAGTACGCCAGTTGTGGCAATCGTCCTTGAGGGCGAGGGGGCGGTTGAGAAAGTGTTTGCCATTTGCGGCCCGACGGATCCGGCAGAGGCCCCAGTGGGCACGATCCGCAAAGACTTTGGCGTGGATAAACCCCATAATGTCGTCCACCGCAGTGACAGCGTGGAGGCAGCAAAAAAGGAAATTGGGCTGCTGTTTACTTCGCAAGAACTCTATTGATAGACCGTTCCTGCCAATTAGGTATGGGAAGTCCGATTGAGATGGATGACGTGGTACCTCAGGAAGAATTAAATCACATTGACGGATCCCCGCCTGGTGTTCAAATGCAGATGCTTCGTAAAAATATGGTAGCAACAAAAGATGCGCCTTCAATGATAATTTTTTCATTAGATGACCAACAGGATGCGCTCGAACAGATGATGGAGGTTTTTCAGAGGTGATTGTAAGGATTCGTATGGGAAAGGATGATTTTTCACTTTGGCAATTTACCGTAGGAGGTGCCGGACGGAGAGATGATGTGGAGCAGCGCGTTCCCCCCGATACGGCTAATGAGTTAGCACAACTGATTCTTACGGCTTCATGCCAGGCGAAAGAAGCGCGGAGTCATAGCGATCCGGGAGATAATCGTATATCGGTGGAAGGGTTATCTACGTCCATTGAGTCCATTGCATTTCCTGACCTCTGGATTGATGTTGGAGAAGAGCTAAGGCAGCTTGCTGCCGATATGATAACACTTCATCAATCTCAGACAATATCCGATGGGGTGTATTCGGCTGTTGAACTTTCGCAGGACGATACGGGATGGAACGTTGACGTCGTGTTGCAAAATCATAGATTAGGGGTTAAACCGGCGCGGCAGGATAGTCGAATTCGTTTAACCTCATCGATGTACGGGGTAGCAAGCCGTGCAGAATTAGGGATGCGTGAGGGGATCGGGGATGTGCAGGCAGATATGTATGACCGATATCACGCGCTGTCTACCATGGAGCGGCATGGATTGACGTGGTTATTTCTCCGAGCTTGTTGTGACGGCCATCAAGAGGTGGCGACTGACGATAGGGTAATGAGTGATGTTCGTTTATAAAATAATCTCTAACTTCCGGAGGATGGGGAGGAGGACTTCAAAGGGCAAACCAATCACGTTGGTATAGCTGCCGTCGATTTTCGTGACTAAATCCCAGGGGGTTTCATTGAGGGCGTACCCCGCGGCAAAGCGCGTAAAGTCGTAGCGGGTGACGTAACTCTCGAGTTCAGGGGTGGAGAGTTTGCGCAGGGTGACTTTGGTTTGGGTGACTTTTTCCCATTTTTGTTTGACGACCCCGCCTCCACAGTCCGTCAAGAACCTGGCGGTCGCAACCC
>CAZLDC010000119.1:0-2622 GCA_964558385.1 uncultured Gammaproteobacteria bacterium | reverse complement strand
TTGGGGCGCTGAGCGTCGGAAGTTCCAATTATCGGGAGTGGTACACGAATCTTCTTCCTGGATGTTACAAAGTTAAACCGCCATTAGATGCTCGCGCCGGACGGGAAGTAGAGTCGATCTTACGGGGAGGAGATATCGCAGCATATATCTCTGAACCGATAATCTGTAATTTAGCCGTCGAACGTCCGACACAGGAATATTTTGATATTGTACAAAAAGCATGCAAGAAGTATGGAACTGTATTGATCATTGACGAAGTAGCGACTGGATTCGGGCGCACGGGAAGCATGTTTGCGAGCGACCTCTACAATCTTGAACCGGATATTATGTGTCTCGGAAAGGCAATTACCGGAGGATATGGGGCGCTCGGAGCGACCATGATGACGGAAGAGATAGCTAAATCCATGGGATATGAAATGAGTTTTTATTCTACATACGGTTGGCATCCCAGAAATACTGCGGCGGCTCTCGCAAACCTTCGATATCTCTTAAAACATAAGAAAGATATTCTCAACAATGTTGCAGCGCAAAGCGAGTATTTTCAGAAACGATTATCACAGATGACATTCCGTTATCCGACGCAGATACGCATTGCGGGACTGGCGATTGGACTGGAAACCACGGAAAATGGGTACTTAGCAAAAGTGAGCCAACGGTGTCTCCGGTCAGGACTTATGATTTTTGAACTCGGTCCGTATCTGGCTACGATATTTCCAGCGCTTACCATTGATAGAAAAACCCGCAGAAGAAGGCCTTGCCATTTTTGAGTCATGTCTTTGATATGAAAAAACTCATTTCTATAAATCCGGCCACGGGAACATCAAACGGCTTCGTGCTTGAATCCAGCTCGTCGGATATTGCCAAAAAAGTGGCTACGGCCAATGGAGCGAAGGAGTCGTGGCGGCGAATGGGCGCGGCAAAGCGAATCGACTATATTCGACGGGCGTATGAGATATGTAAGAGACGGGCTGAGGACATAGCCGTGACGATCACAAAAGAGGTTGGAACGCCGATTACTGAGTGCCGCGGAGAGGTGGCGTGGGACTGGACGTACATGGATTGGTTTCTGCAAAATATTGAGAAGGCAATTGGTCCGGAGCTATTACAGGAAGACAATTCTTTTAAATACTTGGCAACGTATGAGCCAGTCGGAACAGCGGCGGTGATAACACCGTGGAACCTTCCGTTTGATTTATTTCTCTGGGGCGTGATCCCAAATTTACTCGTCGGCAACACCGTCATCCATAAAGCATCGGAAGAATGCGCGCTATCCGGTAAGTTGTTTGCAGAAATTATGGAAGAAGCAAAATTTCCGGATGGCGTATTTTCAGCGGTTCATGGTAATGGGAAACAAGGGGCATATCTCGTGGAGCAGAATATCGATTTGATTTGGTTTACCGGAAGCACGACCGTAGGGAAGAAGTTGTTTGCTACAGCGGGGAAAAAATTCATCCGGTCTGTTTTGGAAATGGGTGGATCCAATCCCGCCATTTTGTTTGACGATTGCGATATAGAGGCGACGATTCCCGTTATAAAGTTTAAACGCTTCGCATACTGCGGGCAGACATGTGATGCAGTGAAGAGATTATTTGTCCATAAAAAGATTGTGAGTCAGGTTGTTGAAGCGCTGCGGCTGGAAGTCGGAAAAATCGTACTCGGAGATCCCATGGATCCCAAGACGGAGATTGGACCGCTTGTGTCTACGGTCCAAAGGGATTTACTGGCGGCTCAAGTGGCGGATGCAGTTCAGAAGGGCGCGAAGATAGTAGCGGGAGGCAAGAAGCCGGATCGGATCGGCGCCTATTATTTACCTACGATCCTTACGGACATCACCCCAGAAATGCGCGTGTGGAAGGAAGAGGTGTTTGGGCCGGTTTTAATTGTGATGCCGTTTGAAACGGAAGAACAAGCGATAATGCTTGCCAATGATACGCGCTACGGCTTGAGCGCACAGGTGTATACGAAAAATCCAGATAGCGCATTGCGCGTTGCTTCAGCATTGAAAGCCGGAAGCATCGACATGAATGGCGCGAGCCATTTCAAACCGTTTATCCCATTCGGCGGATACAAAGCATCCGGTATGGGGAGAGAACACGGTATCCACGGATTTCGTGAGTTGTGTCAAATGAAAGTGCTGTCGATAAAAAATGAAGCTTACGAATAACATTACCATCATTACGGGCTCCTCGCGCGGGATCGGGCGGGCGACTGCTATTATGTTTGCCCCTATTTATTAGCCATGGTATACTTCTTTTGCTATCAAGTGAACTATGAATTATCAAAAACGCATCACGATTAATCCAAAAGTCATGGTCGGTAAGCCGGTAGTCGCCGGAACACGGATCACGGTTGAACAAGTGCTTACACTTCTTTCACAAGGGATAACCGCCGAGGAGCTCATTTCCCAGAGATATTATCCGCAACTCACAAAAGCGGATGTGTTTGCCGCAGTCGCGTATGCGAAGGATAGCATTGGTCATGAACGCGTGTATCCTCTCGAATGAAATTACTCGCTGATGAAAATATAGCGTTAGCGGTCGTAGCACATCTACGAAAGTTGGGACATGAAGTTGTTTCAATCACGGAATTATCACCCGGCGTTTCCGACGCCAACGTACTTCT
>CAZLDC010000118.1:0-2625 GCA_964558385.1 uncultured Gammaproteobacteria bacterium | reverse complement strand
AGGTTGACGAGAATTCGCTTGGAAGCGTAATGTCAAATGTTAAATGTCAAATGTCAAATGGAAAACGAAGGCTTGTTGTGGTACTTCTTAATCTTTTTCGGGATCAGTTGGATCGGTATGGGGAAGTGGATGTGATTGCGGAGAAGTGGAAAAAATCGCTACAATCGCTTGAATCGCACGATCGTAAGACTCGCGGAATCAATGGAGTAACAATTATTGCCAATGCGGATGATCCGCTTATCGTTTCACTCACCCGGTCACGTAATTTCCAATGCATGTATTTTGGTCTGGATGATCCGAAGGAGTTGCTAAAAAATGTGGAGCATGCGACGGACTCGGTGTTTTGTCCGACCTGCGGGGCGAGACTTCTCTATGAAGGATACTATTATTCTCATATTGGCGTTTGGCGCTGTGAAACGTGTCATACGAAACGGCCACGCCTGGATGTGAGCACGTGGGACTATCCATTGCCGGGTCTTTATAACCGATACAACACGCTTGCGGCGGTAGCAGTGGCACAAGCGTTGGACATAAAACAAGTAACAATAAACAAGGCTCTTGCGGGATTTTTACCAGCGTTTGGCAGGCAGGAGTCATTTGTCATAGACGGCAAAACTGTACAAATATTTCTTTCGAAGAATCCTACAGGGTTTAATCAGTCCCTTCGGACCGTGATGGAGCTTGGGGCAAAGCATTTGCTTCTCGTACTGAATGATCGCATCCCTGATGGCCGCGATGTTTCCTGGATCTGGGATGTGGACTTTGAAAGTCTGAATCAGGAATCACGAATCATGAATCAGGGGGAAACGAAGATCGTGATATCCGGGGATCGAACGTACGATTTGGCGCTGCGGTTGAAATATGCAGATAAAATTCAAAATTTAAACTTTAAACTTCAAAATTTAATAGAACCGAATTTAGAAAAAGCCATTCAGCAGTCGCTTGAGAGAGCCGCTTCCGGCGAAACCCTCTATATCCTTGCGACGTATTCGGCGATGTTGGAAGTGAGAAAAATATTAACAGGGAAGAAGATATTTTAAGTTCATAAAGTTATAAAGTTCATAAAGTTATAAATCGATTAAGTTTATAGAGTATGAAAATAACCAGATTTGAGGATATTATTGCATGGCAAAAAGGTAAGCAATTAACAAAACTGATATACCAAATTTTTTCTTCGAGTCGTGATTTTGGATTTCGTGACCAAATCCAACGTGCTGTTGTGTCTATAATGAACAATATATCAGAAGGGTTTGAGCGAAAGAGCAATAAAGAATTCAAAAATTTTCTTTTTATCGCAAAAGGATCCTGCGCTGAAGTACGTTCAATGCTTTATGTCGCATACGACTTACAATATTTAACTCAAGAATCTTTCTATGACTTACTTTCCCGAACTGAAGAAATATCACGATTATTATCAGGTCTCATTAAAACTTTATAAACTCGGAACTTTATGAACTTTAAACTTAATATTGCTTGGCTCTATCCCGATTTGATGTCAACGTATGGGGATCGTGGGAACGTCATGGTGTTGCAAAAACGGTGTGAGTGGCGGGGGATAGCCGTAAAAGTAAGACCAGTAACACTCGCAACACCGGCAATAGAACTGCGTAATTGTGACTTGCTGTTTATGGGTGGGGCGCAGGATCGACAGCAAAAGCTCGTCGGAGTGGATTTTCTTAAACGCAAAGGTCCGGTTGTCAAAGACATGGTTGAGAGAGGAATACCTGCGCTTTTTGTCTGTGCAGCATATCAGTTCGTCGGACAGTATTACCAACCGTATCAGGGTGAACGGATTCCGGGCGCGGGGATATTTGACCTCTATACTGTGCATCCCGGCGATCAAGCAAAGAGACTCATCGGAAATGTGGTGGCGGAACTTGTAACTTCAAACTTGAAACTTGAAACTTTAAACTTTAAGAACTTTAAAAACTCAATTGTGGGGTTTGAAAATCACGGCGGGCGCACCTATCTTGGGCCAACCATGAAGCCGCTAGCCCGCGTTCTACGAGGGTTTGGAAATAATGGAGCAGATGGATATGAAGGGGCAGTGTACAAAAATTCTATAGGGAGTTATTTCCATGGTCCGCTGCTTCCCAAAAACCCCCACGTCGCTGATTGGTTTATCGCAAAGGCCCTTGAGGTAAAATATGGGAAACCGGTTTCGCTCCCGTCGCTTGATGACACCCTCGAGTGGCGCGCGCATCATCAGATGCTATAATGGTCTGGTTATGAGTGATGCGATGAAATCTTCCGATGTCCAACATATTGCAAACCTTGCCAATCTTTATATCGCTGCGGATCAATTTGAACTTTTTGCCTCCCAGTTGACGGCAATATTGGCGTTTGTATCCAAGCTGCAGGAAGTTCCCACGAAAAACGTCACTCCAACCGCACAGGTGAACGGGCTCGTCAACGTCTATCGCGAAGACGTGGTGGATGCGTCACGGATCTTGACGCAAACCCAGGCGCTTGCCAATGCTCACGAGAAACATAATGGGTTTTTTGTCGTGCCGGCGGTGTTTGAGTGAGTGGATAAAGCCAGGCTTTCAAAGAGCAAAGCCTGGCTTTGAGAATATAGATCCCCGCCTACGCGGGGATGACGAATTGAACGATCAAAGCTTAGCT
>CAZLDC010000117.1:0-2629 GCA_964558385.1 uncultured Gammaproteobacteria bacterium | reverse complement strand
TTCCCGAATCGCCCCGCTTCATCCTTCAACATGGCTGTTGTTTCTTTGGCCTTTTTTGAAACATCGGGATAGCTGTCCCCATAGATCACTGCCACTGCCTCCACGAGCTCTCCTGCGCAGTTCCAGTCGTGTGGCATCCCGAGATTTCTCCCATACAAAAGTGCCCGCCGGATGAGCCGCCGCAGCACATACCCCTGTAATTTATTGGAAGGGGTTACCCCATCCGTCATCATCATAACTGCAGCTTTTATGTGGTCGGCAACGATGCGCATAGCTCGGGCGCTTTCGGTATACGTTTTCCCCGAAACATTCTCAAGTATCGCGACGAGCGGAGAAAATAAATCCGTCTGAAATACGTCCGGATCATCATCGACTGCTGCGACCAGCCGCTCGAGTCCTCCGCCGAAATCTACATTTTTTTGGGTGAGCTCTTTGAGTGTCCCGTCGGTCTGTTTTTGGAATTGCATGAAGACGGAGTTGGCTATCTCCATGTATCTGCCGCAGTCACAATTTGGGTGACACGACTCTTCCTTCCACGCGGACTGTTCATGGAATTTCCGTTCTGCACCGAAATCAAAAAATACTTCGCTGTCCGGTCCGCCCGGTTCGCCCGTGGGCATCACATCCGGCTCGCCGGACCTCGACCACCAATTTTTCTTTGCCGGATAGACAAAAATTCGCTCACCTTCCCTGGCTTCAATGCCCACCCCCGTAAAAATTTTCTTCCAAAGTTCTATTGATTCCGTATCCTTAGGTATCAGCGGTTTCCCTTCTCTGGCGGAGCCAGATCCGGCTTCGCCGGAAAATACACTTACGTACAGCCTTTTGGGGTCCAATCCCAATTCTTTTGTAAGAAACTCAAAAATCCAGGGGAGCTGTTCGCTCTTAAAGTAGTCGCCAAGCGACCAGTTACCGAGCATTTCAAAAAATGTCGTATGCCGGTTATCGCCAACTTCTTCGATATCCCCCGCACGGAAAGATTTTTGGCTATCGACGAGTCTTTTTCCGGACGGATGCGGCTCTCCTAAGAGATATGGGATGAGGGGCTGCATCCCGGAGGATCGACATAGCGTCGTCGGATCGTTTTCCGGCACAAGCGGGGCGGACGGGATTTCCACGTGCCCCCGCGCTGTATAAAAGTCTATAAATTTTCGCCGTACATCCGCTGATTTCATGAGTACGATTATAGCATGCTACAATTGCTTTCATGTGGCTCATCCTCTCTCTCATGGCGGTCGCAATGTTCACCATCCAAAATCTCTTGATGCGGGTGTTGGCCGTCAAAAGCGAGCATCCACGGACATTTTCGTTTGTCTTTAACGGCTGGGGAACGTTTTTTGCGGCTATTCTTTTTCTGATCGAGCGCCCATCGCTTGCCGCACTTCCAGAGTTTTCCTGGACCCAGACAATCTTGATTATCGGCGCTATCCTCGGATACGGACTGTATGAACGGAGTCATTTTTTAGCTAGGAAGGAGCTGGACGCATCTACGACCGCCATACTCTTCCGGCTTAGCCCCGTGGTCACGTTTATCGGTGCAATATTTTTTCTTTATGAGCCGTTGTCCATCACGAAGCTGTTGGGAGCGGCGACACTCATCGGCGCTTCCTTCCTCGTTGTGCACAAAAACCCCAAGCTCAGGGCAAGTAGGGCGGTATGGATTGCCGTCTTTGCCGCGGTCATGCTTGGGCTTGCCGGGGTGTTTGATAAGCCGGCATCGCTCGGGATACCCGCCAATCTCTACAGTGTCGCGCTGTGGGGACTTTCCCTGATCATCGTCGCATTTCCCAAGCTCTCACTTTCTCAGCTGAAAAAAGAATGTATCATGGGAGGATGGAAGGTCGCGCTTACCGCGCTTCTCAACGTCGTCGGGTTTGTATTCTACGTGCAGGCGCTTTCGCTCGCTGATGCGTCGCTGGTTACTCCGGTTACCAGCTCGTCCGGTACACTCACGGTCCTAGCCGGCATATTCATACTTAAAGAAAAAACCTTTATCGGGAGAAAAATCCTCGCCGGAGTGCTTATGCTCATCGGGATACTTCTTCTTAGATGACGCCAAGTTCCCGACCGACCGCGGCAAATGCCTCGAGTCCAAAATCCAGACCCTTTTTCCTGTGAGTAGCGGATGGCATGGTACGGATGCGCGCCTTTCCCAACGCGACCATCGGAAACTTTATCGGGGTTGCAAATACCCGGCGGGTAAATAGTTTCGCGCTGAACTCCTTTGCGAGATTTTCATCTCCCAGCATGACCGGCGTGATCGGTGTTTCCGTCTGGCCGGTATCAAAGCCAAGTTTCGACAATCCGTCCCGCAGATATTTGGCATTAGTCCAAAGTTTTGTCACAAGACTATTGGATTTGGATAATATATCAACGCCCTTGATAACTGCTGCAGTATCAGCAACACTCAGTCCAGTTGAAAATAGATACGGCCGCCCTTTTTGCCGGTAATACTCAATAAGTTCCTTTTTGCCCGTGATCACCCCACCAAGGACTCCAAATGCTTTAGAAAGCGTTCCGACCTCAATGTCCAGTTGTCCCTGAAGATCAAAATGGTGTGCAATCCCACGCCCCTGCCCCAAGACTAACTCACCATGCCCCTCATCAAACATTGTGATGGTGCAGTAGT
>CAZLDC010000116.1:0-2630 GCA_964558385.1 uncultured Gammaproteobacteria bacterium | reverse complement strand
TTGGCATTGGGGTATCGTGGGCCTGCTTGTCGCCGGAATTGGGGTGCTTATCATAGGTGCACATCCCGCCAGGCCCGCTGCATCGCAGTCCGCTTCAATCATTCTTCTTCTTTGGGGCATTGTTGTCGCGGGTATGTTTGGTTTTTATAAACGGGCGATTTATGATTACTACTTCGGCATCTGGTTTACTCTTCCGTTTTTAATGACAGGACTTGTCCTAGAGCGTATCAAACAAATGCGTTGGATAGGGTTCATGGGCTCGCTCGCGCTCCTCGCATTTTTTCTTTGGTGGAATTGGAAGGGACAACCGTTTCAATATCCGCCGAACAATCAACTCGCGCAAGCCAGATCCATTGCCAGAGAAGCGTACGATAAAACCGGGGGAATGCCGTATAATTTTGCTCTTGTCACACAGGGTAACTCGGATCATGTCTACCGTTATTTTTTTGAAATTTGGGGGAATCCCCCGATAGTCATAGAGCCGGAGTTTAAGGATCCGGAGAGAAAAACCGTGACGGATCAGCTCATCGTGATCTGTGAAGTGCCGCAGTGCAAACCCCTTGGACATCCGCTATGGGAAATCGCGGGATTCGGTACTGCTACCATTTCGGGCACATGGAACAATCCCTTCGTTACGATTCATAAACTGGTACACTTATAACACATGGAGAAACTCTATCTTTCCGTTGTCATACCGGCGTACAACGAAGAAACCAACATCAGGTTGGGCGCTTTGGATAAAGTATCCCGCTACATGGAGACAAGACCGTACTCTTGGGAGATCCTCCTTGTCGATGACGGTTCGACGGATGGGACCGCTCATTTGCTCGATGATTATGCCAGGTCAACCCGGAGGTTTCGGGTAATCCATAATCAACACAAAGGCAAAGCGGCAACGGTCATATCCGGAAGCCTTGCCTCCCGCGGGGATATTGTCTTGTTTACTGATTTGGATCAGGCGACACCAATTTCGGAAATTGGGAAAATTCTGACATGGTTTGAGAAAGGGTATGATGTGGTTATCGGATCCAGAAGCGGAAGACGGGAAGGCGCGCCGCTTACGCGCATAGCGATGGCGAGAGGATTTATGTGGTTACGGTCGATGATATTGGGCCTTCACGGAATAACGGACACGCAGTGTGGTTTTAAAGCATTTCGAAAGGATGTTGCGCGGGAAATTTTTGGCCGTCTCAAGCTGTTTGGCAATCTTCATGTCCTGAAAGGTTCCAACGTGACTGCCGGATTTGATATAGAAGTCTTGTTTATTGCCAAAAAGCTGGGGTTGAAGATCAAAGAAGTTCCGGTGGATTGGCATTATGTAGAAACTCGCCGCGTGAGTCCCATAAGAGACTCGTGGCAGGGGCTACTGGATATTCTCAATATCCGCATGAATGCGTGGAAAGGGCTATATCGATGAAAGTCAATAGTTTGCTCGTCGGCTACGCCATAGCATCCGTTGCTCTTTTTCTTTACTCATTCACGCAGGTAGATTTAAGTCTAACGCTATCATCATCGAGTTGGTTGCAAACGATCCAGAAGTCATTTCAGTACGTCGGTTTCTTTGAGCGTCCCGCATCAACTGCACTTTTTGTCGGCATCATCGGTTTCTGGTTCGCGCTGTATGCACTAGCTCTGCGCCGTGCACACCAAGGGCTTCTCGGTCTTTTTTCGATTTGGAAGATTGTGGGCGTCGTGACGATTTTATTGATTCTTTCCTACCCCGCATTTTCATATGACCTGTTTAACTATATATTTACCGCCAAAACAGTCCTCGTCTATCATAAAAATCCCTACGAGATCATACCATTGCAGTTTGCTGGCATTGATCCGCTGGTTGCCGTAATGCGCTGGACGCATCTGCCGAGTGCGTATACACCCGCATGGATTCTCCTCACGCTTCCGGCCTATCTGTTGGGCTTCGGTAAGATGGTATTCGTTATCTGGAATCTTAAACTTCTCGTGGCCCTTTTTTATCTTCTCGCGGTGCGGGGAGTACAAAAAGTGTTGGAAAAGGTGGATCCCGCACGGACTCCGTTGGGAGTGGCAATTTTTGCCCTCAACCCCCTCGTGATCATCGAAAGCCTCGTGAGCGCGCACAATGATGTTGCCATGATGGCCATCGCCATGTGGGCTCTCGTTTTTTTCCTGCAGAAAAGGCGGTTAGCCTCGTGGTTTGTGCTCGCTCTTTCCGTGGGCATGAAGCTCATGACGATCACCCTCGCGCCGGTCATGCTCCTGTTTGATAACAAAATATTCCATTGGCGAAAATGGTCATTAGTCGCTATCATGATCGGGTTTTTCATCGTTCTATCCCGTCGCGAGCCGCTCCCGTGGTATGGTCTTTGGTTCATGCCGTTTGTCGCCCTGCTGCCTTCCAAGCGCTGGCTAACCGTACTTTTCGGTGCGTATACATATGCCCTTCTCCTGCGTTATGCGCCGTATCTGTACTACGGCAACTGGAACGCACCAGTGCCTATGCTGAAATGGTGGGTGACCATTGTGCCGGTTGTTCTGGCGGTTGGTATCGTTGGCGCGGACAAGATGAAGGTATGGAAGAAGTAGGATATAATACTCTTATATGGCTTCAAAATACGGGGTGCGGTGGTGGTGGATAGCAATAGGTGTTATTT
>CAZLDC010000115.1:0-2658 GCA_964558385.1 uncultured Gammaproteobacteria bacterium | reverse complement strand
ATGGGTGATTTTCCGGTGATGCGTATGACTTCGACGGGCAAGTTTTCGTTTCATACCAGGTAGTAGAATTTCGCTGTTCCATTCAGAACAGGAAATCCCACGGTGACCATTATTTATTTTTGTTCATACCAGGCTGTTATTCCAATGTGTCTTCACATTGAGCGAAATTTCACTACCTGGCATAGCTTGTTTCTAGTTTTCACTCTTTTTTTCTTCTTGTCAAGAGGGCAAACTCCTCCTTGACACCTTCATTTCACGCGCGTCAATATATATATATAATAACTTTTTTCGCAAACGGTTTTCGTTGGGTTTGAAACAGTCGGCGAAAAAAGACTGCATGCCAGGAAATCTGTCCCGGATTTATTTTCATTTCAAGAATACCTATAAAAAATTAAAATTCTCCTCTATTCTCCGTCTACTCAGGATTGATCCATTTCTTTCTAGATTGATCCCTTTTAAGTTTACTAAAAGAAATGTGAAACGTTTTGAATTTCGAATTTGGAATTTAGAATTTGTTTGGGATTTGAGATTTGGGATTTGGGATTTCCTCGCCCCCAAAGCGAGGCAATCCGGCTTCGTCCATCTCCTCCCGCTTATCCTTCTTGCCGCATTCGCCCTCACGACGTTTATCATTGTAGCTAAAGTACAAAAGGACTATCAGGATGTCCGCAGCCGGGCGAGAGTAGACGAGCCGTATGCGAGGGAAACCGTCGAGCCGTTGGTTAATAAATCAGGATCAACGAATCTCACGGAAAGCTACTCTGAATGTATCGCCCGTGAAGGAAATTCTCCGGACGGACGGGAAATCTGTGGTGGCCTTCCGGATCGACCAATTGCGGCACCTATCGTCACACAACCAGTGACGACGGAATCGGTCACGCCCACGCAAGAAGTGCCGTTTTACGGCGTTGTTACGCCGCCCACGGAAAAAGACGACGGGAGACCGACGAGCTTCGGGATAGGTGGCACGATTTCTACTCCAACCCCGACGGTAGAGGTGCCTCCAAAGCCGATGTATGATCCGGAAGATCGAAGCGGGAGAGGAAGGGATCTCGCGGATTCGGTCACTACGACTCCTGAACCGCCCCGTTCTTCCCCGACCCTGCCGCGACCGATTATTACTGAGCCTCCCACAACGGAGATTACGGCAATTCCTACCCCAAAATCGACCTCAAATCTAGCATTGGATAACCTCGGCAACACGCAGCAAAAAGCAGATGAGTATTCAGCGTGCTTGGAGCGAGGTGGGGATGCTGCTTTCTGTTATAGGGAAACATATGGTCCTACCGGATCCGTCGTTACGGAAATCACAGATACCCCAACACCGAAAGCAGGAAGCAAAGGCGCTGGACTTGCTGCACCAGCGCCCAGTTTGAAATTTAAAGATTCACCGGATCTTGTCCAGGACCCAACGGGTGATGGTTGTGACAGCCCCGCAGGTTGGTGGGACATCCTTCGTTGTAACGGCGAAAAAACGAAAGATGCTGCACTGAATTTATTTTTTGGTGGCGGGTCACCGACAGCGACTCCGACAAAAGCTCCGGGAGCTCCCCCCGCTCTTACCTTTGACCAGTTGCGGCTGAAACGACAGGAACTTGATGATTGTACAGATCAAGCTTGTAGAGATGAGGTAAACAAACGATATGGCAGTCTTCCTTCATCTGTTCCCACGACAACCAAACCACCATCTCAATCTGGCAATCAACCAGTATCAACTGCTGGCACTTCACCAGCAGTAAGTGCTAAACCTGTCGCACCTGCATCCACGACGACCACCGCTCCGGCGGCAAGTACCGCAACCACTCCTTCTACCGGATCGACCTCAACGACCGCCTCGCTCATCCCGAAAGGCTACACCGATCCGGGGCAAGCCGGGGATAAAGCATGGGGAGACTGCAAACGGTCCGGCAAATCCGATGCCGACTGCCGGGGAGCTGCCGAAAAGGCCCACGCAGCCGCGGAAGCCAAATTGCCGGATAAAGTTCGCAAGAGCCCGGAGTATGCTTCGGCCAAACGTCTTGGAGTAGTCATAGACGAGGCGAGCAAGACCATGCTCGCCGAGGCCATCAAAGCCGCAGGCGTCAAAGACAGCAAAGGACTCTCGGCCGATGCCACCGCTAACATTCAGGCCGTCCAAAAATTATTAGCCCACGAGCTCCAGGGTGATGCGGGAAAAGATAAAACTCAGGCAGAGCTCATGCGCATCGGATTTCTTGCCGCTAAGATCGCCGGCGCGTCCGCAAGCACCAAAACGACGGTGGGGATCGCCGCCGAGATCGCCTCCGCCGGCCTTTTTACCGCAAAAGCAGATGCATCGAAAACGCCATCGACGTCTACGACCACCACTCCACTCACTCAGGAGCAATTTGAACATTACACCCTCACAAACCCTCCGACCACGCTCAAAATAGGAGATCCGGGATGTATTCCCTGTGGCGGATGCGGCGGGTTTTGTGCAGATCCAACCAAGGCGCAGGGATGCGAAGTCCAAGCGGCCAATGCCTGTCCGGATTGGACCGCGACCAATAATGCGATTCAGGAAAAGGTCCGGCAGTCTCAGGGGACGGTCGCCGCTACGCTTCCCCCGGAGGCTCAGGATGCCTATCAAAAGGCCATTGCCGCGCATCAATCCGGAAATACGACAGAGTACAACGAGGC
>CAZLDC010000114.1:253-2701 GCA_964558385.1 uncultured Gammaproteobacteria bacterium | reverse complement strand
CGATAGATCGTCCAATACGTCGACATCTCCCAGGGTAAATGCCGTCGCGGCGACGGTTTCCGTACGGTAAAACCGGTATTCGCGTACCGGTTCACTCCGGCTGACCACCGGATCGAGCCGTAAAAACTGGACAGACTCGCCTTTGAGACGGATTTGGGCGACCCGATAGCGGCCGAAGCCTTTAAGTCCGGTCTGAAGGATCGGCTTGGATACCAGGGTGAGAAACGGCGCAAAGGGTTCTTTGAGTGTCGCGCGCAGCGCGTAAGGTGAGGTGACCGTGAAGGTCACATCACGGATGTTATAGTTGATATCCGCGGCCTTCACACCCGCCCCTCCGTGCCATTTGGCGTTTTCGGCTATCGTAAATTCATAGGTACGACCGGAATCTGTCGCTTCCCACTTGGTCGCGAGACCCGGCTCCGGCGATCCGTCCGCAGCAAGCCGCGACAGTCCGCCACTGATGAGCTCCTGGATAGACCCGGGAAGGGTGGCTGGCGTCACATCCCCCACGAGTCCAATGCGTACCGTTGGCAGAGCGATTTGGGTTGCGATGAGCGGAGCGACGCCGCGAAATCCGATCATCCCGACAAACCCGAGCACGAAACCCATGAGGAGTGGAAACGTATATTTTCGGGAAAGTTCCTGGGTGACGAGGAGAAGATATCTGCTTTTGCGAAAAAAAATCATACGCCGCGGGAATACATGATACTGCTTTAGGTTATGCTTATCGCACGATAAACGTAACGATCGATGTGACGAGAAATAGGACCGACAGGACGATGGTCGCGGTAAAGACGATGCGCTCGGCTCCCCGTTTGGTGCGATACCCCTCCGACCCGCCGAATGCACTGCCTAGTCCTCCCTGACTTGACTGCAGGAGAATGAGCCCAATAAGGGACAGGGACACGAGAATATGGATAACAAGGATGATCGTACTCATAGCCAGTCTATTATACCAAAAGAACCTTCATCAGTGCGGCAGCTAATTTTTCACTGTCATGACGGATGAGGCTTCGTACCAGGGCGTCACTTTTCGATTTCGACACAACAATGTCACTGATCAGATCCGCGCGATACACGCGGTAGGGCTTGCCGTCCCTAAGATTATCAACGACCGGTACTTCTTGGGATTTGGCATAGACGCTCAGCGCCCGCTTCGGAATGGGAGAGGTGGTCACGAGCACCGCATCGATCGCATTACCCAGATACCGCTCAAGAGCACGCAGGTGATCGATTGCCGTGAATTGATACGTCTGTCCGTATTTAGTCATGAGATTGAGGACATACACGACGCGGGCCTTCGTCTTCCCAAGCGCCTGCGGAATGCCCGATACCAATATGTTCGGAATAAGGCTTGTATACAGATCCCCCGGGCCCAACACCACGAGATCTGCCTGAGCAATTGCGTCAAGCGACTCGGGGGTCGCGACCGCGCCCGGGGTCAACGATACTTCCTCGATCTGCATCTTGCCGTCATGGACGGGCTCATCTATGAGATGCTCTTCCTGTACGACCGTGCCGTCTGAATACCGGGCGGAAAGATTTGTGTCGGTATAGGAAACCGGAATAACTTTTCCTTTTATCCGCAGGACTTTGCGTGTCTGACGGATCGCTTCCTGCTGAGAGCCCAGTATATCGGCAAGTGCGGCCATAAATAAATTCCCAAACGTCATGCCGGCGATCCCCTGTCCTTTTTCAAACCGGTACATGAACAGTTTGCGCATGAGGCCGGATCCGCCGTTTTCATCGGCTAGCGCGACAAAACACTGGCGGATGTCGCTTGTAGGCAGAAGCCCAAACTCATCGCGGATGCGCTTATTACTTCCGCCACTATCGGCCATCGTGACAATAGCCGTCAGATCCACCGGATATGCTTTGAGACCTTTAAGTGCCACAAACGTACCTGTCCCACCTCCGATACAAACGATCCGCGGCAATTTTATTTTCGGTTGTATTGCACTCATAGTTAACGGTCCCCCAACTGCTCAAGAAGTGCGACGATGCCGGTTACGAGAAGTGACACGACGATCAAGGTCCATAGAAAACTCAGCTGCATCTGCGGCACGGCAAACCCTGCAGCGGAAAACCCGGGAAACATCCAGGGAGAAATCGACACATTGGGTACAAACACGGTCCAGATATACAAGACGATGACATTGACAAACCAGCTCAGGAGACCGAGCGTCAGCATATTGATCGGCAGAAAAATAAGCGAAACGAGTGGTTTGAGCAGCATCATCATGACTGTAAGCATGAATCCTGCCGAAAGCATCCCCCAGAGATTGCCGGATATAGTGAGACTCCCGACGAGAGCGCTCGTGAGCCACAAAGCAAAAACATGATAGACGCTCCTTCGCAAAAATCCTTTCATACCATGATTGATCGTATCATTGTGTGATAGCGCTTGGCAAATCGGTGCGCCTCATCCCGGATATGCTGCATGAGCTG
>CAZLDC010000114.1:0-243 GCA_964558385.1 uncultured Gammaproteobacteria bacterium | reverse complement strand
AAGCAGGGCTTGCAGGAGGAAGGCGAAGGACAGTGTACCGTTGATTCCGGGAATCCAAAGGATTCCCGTAATCGGTGAGAGGAATCACAATCTCTTCAAACCGTTTTGCAAGCCCAATCACCGGCATTTCGTATTTTAGAGGTCCTACTGGCCCTGCTTGTATTGCTTTTATTGCTACTCCCAATTGCGGTTTCCCTCCATCTACGATCAATAGATCGGGAAACGGCCACTCTGTATGGGCAA
>CAZLDC010000113.1:0-2730 GCA_964558385.1 uncultured Gammaproteobacteria bacterium | reverse complement strand
TCTGTTTCATTTCATGGGATGGAGTCTTACGGATTCGTTTCGTCTGACGATGGCAGCGGGATACGTAACGGGTGTGATCGCGTCATATTTGTGGCTTAAACGGCTATACGGATTGGGTCCCGCGGTGCTCGGGAGCATTATCGGCGCATTCACGCCGTATTGGTTTGTCGATATTTTTGTGCGCGGATCCGTGGGAGAGGTGCTGGCGTTGGGATTTATATTTTCTTCCTTTGCGTGCATCGCGCACGGAAAACGGATACTTCTTTCGTTTATGATTGCCGGTATTATCCTCAGCCACAATATCATGGCGATGATCGCATTGCTTATCGTTGGTTGGTATGCATGGCTTACAAATAAGACGTTAGTACTATCGATGATAGTGGGAATCCTATTGCCTTCCTATTTTTGGATACCGGCGCTTCTCGAGCGGGGATGGGTCACCGGACTCAATACCGTGAGTTACGCGGATCATTTTCCCGATCTTGTACAGCTCATAATTCCTTCCTGGGGTACGGGGTTTTCCGGACCCGGGTTTGCTTGGGATGAAATGTCCTATCAGATCGGCGTCGTCCCGATGTTTCTACTGCTCGTTGCGCCTGCGTTGATTTGGAAGAAGGAAAAATCTGCACGACTTTTTTGGGGTGTCGCGGCAGTAGCCCTGTATCTCATGACTGCGGCTAGCTTTCCTGTTTGGGATAGGATACCCATTCTGTCTAACATCCAGTATCCCTGGCGGCTTTTATCTGTTGTAGTGATCGTAACGCCTTTTTTGGCAGCAGCTATTTTTTCAAGAATGAAATCGTGGTTTCTTCCGTTATTGATTGCTATACTGCCATTACTTCTTACAATATCCTATACGAAGCCGGTGCTGTATGATCCGCGCCCGGACGAGTATTATCTTTCGCGGCGTGAATTTACGGATGGCACATCATCGCTGGGAAACGGCTTTTCTACGCTCTGGATGACCTGGCAGCCGATTAGACCCGCCAAACGCATGGAAATAATAGACGGCGATGGATTCGTAACGATCAAGGAGGAAAGGCTGACGAAGTATACCGGTGAGGTCGTTTCTAATTCAGGAGGAGTCCTTCGCGTCCATGTTTCGTATTATCCCGGATGGCGTGTAAAAACAGATGATAAGGATGTCATTGCAACGCCGGACGAGAAAGGAATGGTCAGTATCCCATTTGGGCCCGGAACACACATGATATTGATATATTTTACCGAAACCCCATTACGCTGGGTAGCGGACGCGATATCAATCATGTGTTTTGTTGGTCTCATCGGATGGAGTATACTTTCATTAAGAAAGTCGAAAGTTTATAAAGTCTGAAAGTCTATAAAGTCAGTTTGTATGAAAATAGAAAAATTTGAAGACATTATTGCATGGAAAAAATCAAAAGAATTGTCGATGCAATGGTATAGCGTATTAAAAAACTGCCGGGATTACGCTTTTCGTGATCAGATATTGCGTGCATGTGTCTCAATTATGAATAACATTGCGGAGGGTTTCGAACGTAGAAGTGATAAAGAATTAAGGAATTTTCTATTTATTGCAAAAGGATCTGCGGGAGAAGTTCGATCAATGTCTTATCTTGCGCTTGAACTCGGTTATATCGACAAAGATCAATTTAATAATTTATATTCACTGGCTTTTGATATTTCAAAATTATTATCGGGTTTTATAAAAACATTGCATGACTAAGCAAATGACTTTACGATTTTATTAACTTTACAGATTTTTGACCTTACGGACTTTACGGACTTTTGACTTATGTTGCACCCGACGTTATAGACTTTATGGACTTTTGACTTTAAGACTATATATGCATATCGCTATCGACATATCTCCTCTAAATTCCGGACATAAAGACCGTGGTGTTGGGATATATAGTAAATTGTTGATAGAATCGTTACAGAAGTACGAGAGTGATCATTCGTACTATTTTATTACTCGAGGACAAAAGATACCCAAAGACACTGAACTCATTCATTACCCGTATTTCGATCCTTACTTTGTCACATTGCCACTTCTTTATACTAAACCAACTGTTGTGACCGTGCATGATCTTATCCCGCTTGTGTTTTCGGAACATTTTCCTTCAGGAGTCAGGGGGACACTTAAATGGCACTATCAACGCACAAGACTCGCATCTGCCGCGCGCATTCTAGCGGACTCACATGCGTCAAAGATCGATATTGAACGGATTGCGAGTGTTCCTGCATCCCGGATAGACGTCATTCCGTTGGCTCCTTCGTCCATATTTAGACAGCTATCGGATAAACCATTGCTCAAAAAAGTAAAAGATCATTATCACCTCCCTGATCGCTTTCTCCTGTACGTGGGTGACATAAACTGGAATAAAAATATTATTGGCATGATGGAGGCATTTCAAAGCGTCAGGCGTCAGGCGTCAAGCGTCAAGCTTGTGCTCGTGGGGAAAGCGTTTTTGGATATGAACATACCGGAGGCGCGAAGCATCAGAACGTTTGTAGAGCAAAACCATCTCAAGGATTCTGTGGTGTATCTGGGTGGCGTATCATCCGAAGATCTCGTCGCCATATATAATCTCGCGACGGTATACGTGCAGCCGTCTCGTTATGAAGGATTTGGACTCCCCGTGTTGGAGGCTATGGCGTGCGGTGTACCGGTCGTATCCTCCCGGAGCTCAAGTCTGGGTGAAATTCTCGGTCCCGCTATCAGCGTTGACCCCAATGATCATGGTGATG
>CAZLDC010000112.1:0-2746 GCA_964558385.1 uncultured Gammaproteobacteria bacterium | reverse complement strand
CATTCTTAAAAATCTTTCACCATTTATTACTTTAATTCTTGGATATTTAGTGGGAGAAAATAAGTCAGGAAATAACTAGTGCATTTTAGGGAAGGTCCTTTGATATGCTGTCAGAACAGTCCAAATAATAAGTAATTTTATTATATCACGGGTTTTAGTTTCTCATTGAGTTTCACAACGGGAAAAATGTCTTCTGGGTACAGAGGAATAAGCTTCATATTATATTTTTTAACCAATTTGAGTTTTTTCTTCATGAGATAATCATATCTTCTTAGTTGTCCGTGTAATCCGAAGAATTCTACTAGCGTGTCCCCGATTTTAAAATCAGCCGTGAATCGAGTATCTAAATATGGAACGTTGCGTTCATGGTATACCTTTTTTGCAGTGAGCCAATCATCAATAATTTTTTCAGTTAATGAGTCGCATTTATGTCCGTCGTTCGCAGTATATTTTTTAGCGAAGAGAACGGGATTAGGACTTAGTCCTGCTTTTTTCACTGCATTATTCCATGTGCCAAAACTTCTGAAGAAGGATCCATACATCGGCATGAAGTCTCTTTTTGTCGGGATTCTTTTGTATTGCGTGTAAAAATTCCTCAATAACGTTATCAGATTATCTTTTGAGTACTTGGGTTTTAGATTTTTACTGTTATTTACCCCTCCTTTGATAGAAGCGAGACGACGGTCTTCTTTCGTTAGTTTCCCAAAGCCTTTTTTGTAGCTTTGATCGACCAGATGTTTATGCTGTCTTTTGGTAAGCCGTATTCCCCGTGTGTAATAGAATGCTGTTCCTAATCCGATACTAAGGATTTCAGCAATTTCGCGATGACTTTTCCCTTTACGCCGTAATTGTTTACTTTTTTCTTGAATTTCCTTTGATATAGTTTTCATGTCGGGGTGGCCGGACCTGCCCCGGCGACCTCTCGCACCCCATGCGAGTGCGCTAGCTAACTGCGCTACACCCCGCCTTCGTTAAAACTTCGGCGGGCAAGCCCGTTTTAGTCCTAACTTTTAGGTATCTTGTATTCTATCATTTATTATGTAAAAATGGCATTAATTCTTCAGAGTAATGTTCCTGCCCCCGAAAGGAAGACTATGCCAACAGACCCAAAACTCGCTGCTATACGCCTCGCCATGGATCAGATCGAGAAGCAGTATGGCAAAGGCTCGATCATGAAACTGGGAGAGCAAAATGCCGGGAAGCTCGCGATTGATGTCATCTCCACAGGCATTCTTCCTTTAGACTTAGGTCTTGGCGTAGGGGGACTCCCGTGCGGCAGGATTGTCGAAATTTACGGCCCCGAGGCCTCAGGCAAGACGACTGTATGTCTCTCGACGATCGCCGAAGCGCAGAGAAACGGCGGGGTCGCCGCGTTTATTGATGCCGAGCATGCGCTCGATCCCCAGTGGGCAGAGATTCTCGGTGTTAAACTGGATGACCTTCTCATATCCCAGCCGGATACCGGCGAGCAAGCCCTTGAAATCGCCGAAACGCTGATTAGGAGCGGTGGTATCGACGTCATCGTCATCGATTCGGTTGCGGCTCTCGTGCCACGGGCGGAAATTGAAGGCGAGATGGGCGACAGCATGATGGGCGTCCATGCGCGCCTCATGTCCCAAGCGCTGCGTAAGCTCACCGCCGTTATTTCCAAATCCAAAACGATCGTGATATTTACTAATCAATTGCGCCAAAAAATCGGTGTGATGTTCGGCAATCCCGAAACGACGACGGGCGGGATGGCGCTCAAGTTTTACGCGAGCATCCGGATGGATAGCCGCAAGATAGAGAGCCTCAAGGATGGGGATAGGGTCATCGGAAGCCGTCATCGCGTGCGGATCGTGAAAAACAAAGTTTCGCCGCCCTTTAGGGTTGCGGAGTTTGACGTCATGCATGACGGCATCTCCAAAGAGGGAGGACTTATTGACGTTGGATTGGAACTGAATATTTTGACCAAATCCGGCGCTTTCCTCAAATACGGCACGCAGATGCTCGGACAGGGGAGAGAGGCAGCTAAACTTTTCCTGAAGGAAAATGGTAAGCTCACGAAGGAGATTACCGACGCCATCTGGAAAGCCGTCAAAACAGGGGCAGCTCACCCGAAAGTCGCGATGGGTGTAGAGGAGGAAGAGTAGTTTTCAATTTTCATTTCGTAATTTTCATCATATTTTCAAACCGTTGAAAATTTTAAATTGATTGAAAATTGAACATTACAAATTGAAAATTTGAGATCGCCCAGAAGGATCATCAGCGATGAAGAGCATTACCCTATGCTTGTCGAAGCAGGACTCCGATTTGTCTCCTTCCGTCCCCGGAGCGAAAAGGAAATCAGAGCGTATTTGATAAAAAAACTTTCCCGTTTTTCTGTCATCCCCGCGGAGGCGGGGATCCAGTTTCCTATCCTTGACCGTGTCATCACCCGTCTGCGGGAGCTCGATTACGTCAATGACGAAAAATTCGCGGCCTGGTGGGTGGATCAACGCCAATCCCATAAGCCCAAAGGTAGCCGTCTTTTATCCCAAGAGCTGAAAGCCAAGGGAATTACGGCCGAAATTAAACAGTCTGATGAGTTTGGGTTAGCCCGCCAGGCACTGGCTAAAAAGGTAGCACGGTGGCAATCCTTACCCAAGCTAGAGCAGAAAAAGAAGATTTATGGGTTCCTCGGCCGGCGGGGATTTGATGGCGAGGTCATCGGTCGCGTCATTGACGAGGTGGTCGCGGGTAAGGTACAATCATAGGCAGAGTTTTC
>CAZLDC010000111.1:0-2939 GCA_964558385.1 uncultured Gammaproteobacteria bacterium | reverse complement strand
GGCCAATTGAGAGTCCGCCTCTGGCAATCGCCACGATTTCATCGATGGGAGTTTTTGATGTTAAGATTTGCTCGGCAAGAAGAAGACTCAGGGAGTGAAAGTCGTTCCAGCTGACGGATAAGTATTGGACCGCCATGGGGTATTATCCCGCGACTCCTTGACGGATGTCAAGATGGCTTTATAATAGGAACATGCTGAACCCAGGGCAAAACGGGAAAAAGCCTCTCAAGTATTCCTCTATCGCCATGTCCGGGCGACCTGGAGCCGGCAGATCGACACTCCTAAAAAACCTCCGTTCGTATTTAGAACCACTTCACTTTGAATTTTTTTCCGGTGGGGACTGGTCACGGCAGTTTTCGATCCAGGCAGGCAAGCAGGACCCCAATGACACCAAGCATCATCTGGCGACAGACTACGGCGATGACGTTGACCTGCAGATTGATGTGGCGATGCGGGAGAAAATATCCGACCCGGAGGTCCATATGGCAATCGAAAGTTGGATCGCCGGATGGAATGCGCGGGGCATTAACCATGTCTTAAAAGTGCTGCTGATGTGTGACGATGCGCTGCGGATAGACCGGATCGTCAACCGCGACAACATCACGGTTGAGGATGCCAAGGCCCACATCCGGATGCGGGAAGAAAGTAATCTTGCCAAATGGAAACGAATGTATAACACCGATGACTTCTGGGATCCGAAGCACTATGATCTGATCATCAATACGTACTCCCACGGCCCACGGGAAACCCTGGATATCGTTCTTCAGGCCCTGGGCTACTTCAGCGCGAACGGACAACAGGCGACTGAGTAACTCAATCACACCATGAATCGTTTCACCATGATTGCTTCTTCCTACCTTATTCTTGTACGCGACGGGAAGATTTTTCTGTCTCGGCGGTTTCAGACGGGATATGAGGATGGGAAGTATAGTTTGCCTGCGGGACACGCGGAGGACGGGGAGACGCTGACTCAGTGTGTGGCGCGGGAGGCGGGTGAGGAGATTGGAGTGATGATTCGACCAGAACGGTATACGCTCGTCCATGTCATGCACCGCAAACACATGGATATCCGGATGGATTTTTTCTTTACTGCAGATATCGGTAATCAGAAGCCCATCATTCGGGAGCCGGAAAAGTGTGATGACCTGCGGTGGTTTCCACTATCGAAATTGCCAACTAATACGATTCCCTACATCCGTCACGCGATCGAGTGCTACCGGAAAAATATTTATTATTCCGAATTTGGGTGGGAGTAATACTTCTTGACATAGGTATTACTTCATGATATAAGTATTAACATGGCCGCATTAAGAGACATCTTCTAAATTTTCATTTAGAAGATGCGGCACAAGGGATTGTATCCGTAAATCCCTATGAAGTTATTTACGGACGATCCCTATGCAATTAATGACCACTATTACTACAAAAGGACAGGTGACGATACCGGAAGCGGTACGTCAGGCACTCGGTGCTTCCGTGGGGGATAAAGTTGCATTTGTACTCACCAATCAGGATGCAAGGGAAGCGATGTTTCGCATCATCCCCAGAAATATTGTTGATGAGCTTGCGGGATCCCTCAAAAGCAGCATCGGATATATTCCGCAAGAGAAAGCTCGGGCGATAGCGGCCCGTGCCTTGGGCAGACGATATAAGCGGTAGCATGAATACACCACGCACCCGTCTCATTGATGCAAATATCATTCTTCGATTTCTGCTTCAAGATGATAAGATACTGTTCGAACGGGCAAGAAAACTTTTTCGTGATGCACAAGGAGGATTATTTCTCTGTTACGTTGATGAAGTAACCATTGCGGAAGTCGTGTGGGTATTGACCTCTGTATATAAAATTAAACGGGATGATCTCGTTCAAAAAATCGAAGCGCTGATGGTACAGCAGTGGGTTATCAACGTCAGAAAAAATACCATTCTACGCGCTTTTGCGTTTTATCGTATGAGTACGCTCAATTATATTGATTGTTGGTTACTTGCGGTCTCTGAAGAAAAACATTTTTCACTCGAGACGTTCGATGTAAAGTTAAGTAAACGACAAAAGAAGGGCTATTAGAGTATGATTCCAACAGAAGAACAAGTGCGAGCATTGTGGGAGAAGTACGATCTGCCGGAGAAGAAGAGACGGCATGTTGAGCTCGTCGCACGGGTGGCGGGGGAGTTAGCAAGACGAGTCAAAAGTCTAAAGTCAAAAGTGAAGATAAACGAAGAACTTTTGATGGCTGCGGCACTGCTTCATGATATTGATAGAAATGTAGAGAAACTGCCTGGAGAGCGGCATCCGGATGCGGGGGTGAGAATTTTGCGGGTAGAGGGGATGGGGGAAGTGGCGGACATCGTTAAAACCCATTCGGTCCATGCGATCCTCGATCCGTCCATAGCCCCAAAGACGTGGGAGGAAAAACTTCTGTTCCTTGCCGATAAAATGGTGAAACAGGAAGTCATCGGGGTCGACGCGCGCTTTGCCCAATGGAATGAGGAAAACCTACCGGAGCCGGAGATTGCGATGCTCAAACGAGCGTATCCGAAGGTTAAGGAGTTGGAAACGGAACTCCTGAGTCTGGTAGGGATGGAATCCGGGGAGGATCTTTCGGAGCTTCAGGCGGAGTCGTTGGTTTAGATTTTTCATTTTCCTTTTCGTTATCACTTTCTTTTTCTTTCTCCTTTTCTTTTTGATCATCCGTTGTTTTTTTCCTTTCTTCATCCCGAGAAGCTGGTGACGGGGGAGGGCTAGAGCGTGGAGGTTCGGGAGGCTTGGGAGATGGACTGATGAACCGCTCGATGGCATCCCGGATAGGTTGGATAAACTGTTGAATCGGATTGTTGGTGGGAGTTGGCGTGGATGAACCGGGGAACAGTGGATCGGATTTTTCCTCACGTTTTTCCTGGATTTTTTCCTGAAGTTTTTCTCGCGGTTTTTCTTGCGGTGA
>CAZLDC010000110.1:0-2946 GCA_964558385.1 uncultured Gammaproteobacteria bacterium | reverse complement strand
CAATCACATACCGGACGTTGTACTTCGTGAGGATCGCCCGGACTACTCCCAGATCCTCCGACTCGTAAATCTGCCGCACGTCCTCCCGCCGCGGGGCAACCACATCATACGTCCCCCGCCAGAGCCACTCATGCACTGCCCATCCGATGATTGTGGGCCGCCCGGTAAACGCCGAAAATCTCGCGTAATCCGTATAGCTATCCCCATCGGCTTCAACGAGTGTAACAGGAGACAAGAGACAGGAGACAGGAAGTAAACCAAAGCGTCCTCTCTGACATGTCTCTTGTTGCTTGTTGCTTGTCTCATTTTGCAGCCATAATATGGCTGCAAAATCCCCCGGGTACTCCCTCCTCAGCCACCCCAATCCGTCAATTCCTTCATACCGTTTCAGACTATTAAAGTAGCTGCGCACGCTGAATATGGGATAAATCGACACGAGAAAGAGTTGGGGGATCAAAAAAACGATAAACAGTCGATTTGCCTTTTCCCTGATTCCTGATTCCTGATTCCTGATTCGAGAAAGATTTGCTGTAACCATCTGAATGATGGTATACCCCGCAACGATGGAGAACAGGATAAACGCCTGATACCCCAGCTTAAACATGGTGTTACTGCGGAAATGCGCTGGATAAATATCTTTGAAGTAGACAAATTCCGGCACGATCACGAGCACCAGAGCAAAACCAAAAAAGACGAGGAGTATTTTTTCTATGTGCGTTATTTTTGTATTCAATGAAAATTTCTTTGTTTGATTGAAAATTGAAAATTGAAAATTGAAAATTCTTGCCAATAAGAATCCACCGCAGTACACAAAAAATCCCCACAGGATCCACCACATCCACAGGGGCGACCGCTGGCACTTCTCGACTCCCTCAAAGAGGATCGGCCCAAACGTCATATTGGCAAGAAACCGCGGCGGGCAGTTGACCGCGACCCCCGTCACAAAGGACTTGAAGTGCACGAGAAACGGTAGACTGGTGATGATTGCCGCACCGGCAATAACGACAATGCTCATGCCAATCTTTTTTATATTGGATAATTTGATGATTGGATTATTGGATAATTGGATTATTACGAGCACGAGCGCAGCGAGTGCGAAGTAGATCGGCCCGTCGAGAGCATTCGTCATCAACAAAACCCCAACCAAAAATCCATAGAAAATAATGTGCAAATTGAAAATTGATTGAAAATTATAAATTGAAAATTGAAAATTTTCTCGCTGGAAACCAGAACCAAATATGCGAATTAATAACCCTATCGCCAACAATACAAACGGGATACTCAACACGTGGCCATGCACATCCGAGACGACGAAGGAGTAGCTGGGAAACTCATGGATTGTAAACGGGATAAACCGCGTCGCATTGGGATACCAATACGTATTCATACCCTCCCCAATCTTCCCCCAGAGCCCTCCTATCATGCCCCCGATATCCCCTATCCCCCATATCCCTCCGCTCCCCCCTATATCCCGTATGCCCCACCCCAAATCCCAAAACGGCTTGACGTTCTCCCCCGTATACCCCCGGGTAAACGCATAGATCGTTTGCATATTGCCGGCAATGGTCACGAGAAATGCCGTCAGTAAACCCGCAAATAAATTCCAAATCACAAATCTCAAATTCCAAACAAATGCTAAATTCCAAATTCCAAACTTAGAATTTTTGTTTTGGTGCTTGGTGCTTATTTGTGATTTGATGCTTAGTGCTTGGAATTTAAACAGTTGGTATCCTATCGAAAAGCTCATCGTCAGGGTCAGGGCAAAGATCGTCGCAAGCATGAGATTAAAGGTCACCGCAAGATCGAGTCCCGACAGCCGCGTCAGGACCGCCGTCACCATATGCCCGAAATAATAATAATTAATGGAAAGTGGCGCGTACCACATATCCGCCGGTGGGAAATACTGAGCGTTGAGGATCGATTGCATGAAGCCGTAATCCATGAATTTCTCAAGCCCCCGGATACTGGGCTCATGCCCTTTCACCCAACTCCAGGCGAGAAGCGAACCGAGAAAAAACAGTTCCTCAAGAATCATAAGAACTGTCTGCTTCCACCGCGCTTGATGTCGAATCACGAAGTACGAATCATGAATCATGGATCGGATAGTTTTTCTTTCACCCTGATTCCTGATTCCAGATTCCTGATTCAATTGGAGTAGTAAGCCGACGATAAAGAGGATGAGTAGTGAAACAAGAATACTCCATGGAGAAAACGGCACCACCCGCACCGTCCCCATCACATACACGATCCAGGTGACCGTTGCCATTCCCACGGCTTTACTAAAGAGGTACCCCCCATCCCACCAGCCTCCGTCCCGCTGCGCGGGACTTCGGCTGGCGAAGCCACCTTCTTTACTCTCCCCAATCCCCCTAATCTCCCCAAACAACCGCTTCGTCAACGGATAAGCGACCGCCCCCACGAGAAACAGCGCCCCCCACCACTGCAAGACAATCCAAACATCAGAGTCCATAGCAAGATTATACGGATGATCACGCTGCTTGTCATCGTTAAAGTATCGAAATGACCATACACATGATCAATCTTCCGCAACTCCCTTCCAGAATTACTACTTATCTGATCCGCACGCCCGCCTTGCCGGCGAGGCAGGTACTTGGTCGATAAGTAGTGTTAATAACACACTTCTCTCTTTTCTCTCGACTTGGTACAATCGTGCCACCATGAATATCGCCATCATCGGGGGTGGAATAACGGGCCTCACCGCCGCGTATGAATTAGTGAAAAAGGGCCACCGGGTCACCGTGTTTGAAAAAGAAAAAACCCTCGGGGGCCTCGCGCAGGGATTTACCCGCCCGGACTGGGCTTGGCATCTAGAAGCGGCATACCACTATCTCTTTACAAGCGACACCGCGATTCTGCAGCTCATGAGCGAACTTGGACTTTCCGGCAAGCTCATCCTCACCCGCCCGGTGACGGCAAATCTCCTCC
>CAZLDC010000109.1:0-3051 GCA_964558385.1 uncultured Gammaproteobacteria bacterium | reverse complement strand
CGGCGGATTTTTGGGACTTCTCCCTGGTCACCCAGATTGACGGGTGGCGGCTCTTGTATCCGGATAATCCGATAAAAATCGTGAGCCTGGGTATGGAGGCGCTCGACGCCATCTATAAATCGTTTCAGAATAAAGTCTGGGCGGAAAAGGAACTGCGGGAAAAAGCCATTCACTTTGAGTCTCCGTGGGGAAAAGCATTCGGCATCGAAACCGTCAACGACGAAGTCGTCCACCTCGGGCAAAAAATAGGGTACAACGTCGTCATCCGCCGCGACCCCAAGAAGGGCTACGTCCGCATCAAATCCCTCCCCAGAGATGACATCGACCTGACTTCCGTTTATAATACACTCAAAGCAAAGGATCCCACGGCGACCTGGTTTCTCCACGCGAGCCGTCACATGATCCTCAACGGAAGTGCCAAAAATCCGGACATGAAGCCGACGACGCTGTCGCTTTCCGAGCTGATCGCAGAAATCAAAAAACCATGAAACAGGAAATTATCTCGATTCATAACCCGGACGCGAAAAATCTCATTTTCGGTCAGTCACACTTTATCAAAACCGTAGAGGATCTCCATGAAGCCATGGTTGGTACGGTGCCGGGCATTAAATTCGGCCTTGCGTTCTGCGAGGCATCAGGTCCCCGTATGATCAGAACGAGCGGCACGGATGCTGCGATGGTCAAACTCGCGGCCACTAACGCCAAAGCAGTCGGATGCGGTCATACCTTTTTTATCTTTCTTGAAAATGCATTTCCCATCAACGTGTTAAACAGCGTCAAAATGGTGCCGGAAGTCGTCCGGATCTTTGCCGCAACTGCAAACTCCCTTGAAGTCATCGTTACACGCACCAAACAGGGTGGGGGAGTCTTGGGAGTCGTTGACGGCGGCTCTCCTACCGATGTAGAAAAAGAAAGTGACGTAACCTATCGCAAAGATTTACTAAGAAAATTTGGATACAAACTCTAAAGGGGGTGTCATTGTAATTTATGGTATTTGTCAAAGCGCAGCCGGGAGATACATCAGACTCACTGATCCGAAAGTTTACGAGAAAAGTCCTGACCGAGGGGATCCTCCAGGATCTGAAAAAACGCGAGTTTTACCAAAAACCCGCCGAGGTGAGGAAAGAACAGAAGCGTGAACTTGCCCGAAGACTCAAACATCCCAGACGTTCCCGCTAAGGGCCGTCACATCGTATGCTCCTTGATGATATCAAGACAACGATAACCTCCGCCCTCAAAGTGGGGGATCACCGGAAACTCGATACGCTCCGGTTTCTTTTGGCGGCTATCCGCAACAGCGCGATTGCCAAATACGGAGCGCAAGCAGAAACTGGCCTGACGGATGCAGACGTCCTGGAAGTCATCAAAAAACAAACCAAAACGCACAGAGAATCCGTCGAGGCGTTCACCAAAGCAGGACGCAGTGAGCTTGCGGCAAAGGAAGCCGAGGAGCTTGCTATCCTGGAAGCATATCTGCCCAAGCAGCTCACGGATGATGAAATCAAAGCCCTGCTCACGCCTGTCATCCCGTCCGGAGAAACCAATTTCGGTAAGCTCATGGGGCTCGCTATGGCCGCCGTCAAAGGCCAGGCAGACGGGGGGAGGGTGGCCACCGTGTTGAAACAATTGCTTCAACAAAAATAATTCAATTCTCATATACTCCAATAATCAAATAATGGAATGAAGATTCTTCATTGGATAATTGGATAATTACTATGATCACCGTTCTCATCCAAACCGAAACGCACTACCCCATAAACCGCAAACAACTCCGGGAAGCGATCACGCAGGTGCTCCAAAAAAAGGTTAACCATCAAACGGAAGTAAGCGTCGCGATCATCGGCGATCGCAGGATGCGGGAGCTTAACCGCACCTATCGCAACATCGACGCGACGACAGACGTACTCTCGTTTCCCCTCAGCGACCCTGCCTATACCAAAGGACACGGATTTACCGATGCTCCCGACGGAATCCTGAGGCTCGGGGATATCATCATCTCCTATCCACAGGCGGTAGCCCAGGCAGCGGAGGAAAATAAACTTGTTGATGAGGTGATCGTGTTTCTCGCGCTCCACGGCCTCAACCACCTGTTGGGAATACACCACGAAGAATAAGTGAATAAAAAAATAATTGAATAATGAAATAATATAATAGAAAGCGTTCCTATCATTTGTACTTCGTTTATTCTATTATTCTCTTATTCCATTATTCCTTTATTCTATTATTCATTATGTCTTTCTACCGCATCTATCGTCCGAAGGTCTTAGAGGAGCTTGATAATGTCGCGGTCCGGCAAACGATCGAACGGCTCCTCACAAAGCCCAAAAACGAACTTCCTCACGCATATCTCCTGACCGGTCCCAAAGGCACCGGAAAAACGACGACAGCCCGGCTGATCGCCAAACTGTTTAACTGCGAGAAGCCGGAAAGCTCAGGTGCTCCCTGCGGCACATGCAGCCAGTGTAAAGCCATTTCCGACGGGCGACACCTGGACGTGTTGGAAATAGACGCGGCGAGCAACACCGGTGTCGATAACATCCGGGATCTTCGTGATCGGATAGCCCTCTCGCCGGCTCAGGCCAAATGGAAAATATATATTATCGATGAGGTACACATGCTTAGCTCCGGCGCGTTTAACGCGCTCCTCAAGACCCTTGAGGAACCCCCAGCGCACGCAATCTTTATCCTTGCGACGACTGATCCTCAGAAAATTCCGGCGACAGTCATTTCACGATGCCAGCATATCGCTTTTTCCAAAGCGAACAATGAGGATCTTATCCACGCACTCAAACGGATTGTCAAAGCGGAAAACATGCATATCGATGATGAAGCGCTTGCCCTGATCGGGGAGCATGCGGACGGATCATTCCGCGACGCGGTCAAAATGCTCGAGCAAATGAGCTTTGTCCGCGGAACCATGTCGCTCGATCTCGTCGCCCAGACACTTCAGATATCAGATAACGCCCGCAGTGACCGCTTTCTCACGCTCCTCATCTCCCGCGATACCAGGGGAGCGCTTTAGGAAATCAGCGCAATTGTATCGGAGGGAAT
>CAZLDC010000108.1:0-3123 GCA_964558385.1 uncultured Gammaproteobacteria bacterium | reverse complement strand
CCGCCTGCAGTATATGAAACTCCGCCTTGCGCAGGGGATCCACGATCAGCCGGTCCATGATGCCGTCGCGCATTTGTTTGAGAAAATACAGTGGATGATCCGGCAGTATCCCCGGAAACGGCAAAAGATATTCCGGCTTTTTTTGTGTATCCGCACCGGTTTTCATCCCTGACGTTTTGGTGTCGGTCACTATGGGCGCGGTACTGGTCGTTTTTGCGCTCGCCTGTCCGACAAAAGATGGCATAAGGAGAGAAAAACTAAAAAAGAATGTTATGATGACCATCGCCAGTGATGTTTTCATAGAGTCCTTTCTAGAAACTCTTTCCAAAGCAGCAGCTTTGGATTAGAGATTCTTGAACCCGCCGAAAGACCGCTCTTTGAGCCGCGCCCGCCGGCTGGCGGGGTAAGGCGAAAAGAAAGGTCAGGAGGGCATTCAATGCTTTTCCCCAGTATACGTCCTCTCCTCTCGCAATTGCAAATACGATCCTCATTTACTCGTTATCGTCATGACCCCGGTCCACAACACGGGTGGGTGCTTGATAAATTCCCCGCAGCGGCCAAGAAGCACCTTTGACGGTGGATCACCGCGCAGAAGTGGCTGGGAAAATATTTTTTTAGCTTTCTCAAATGCCCCCCGCGCATACAACTCCCTTCCTTTTTCATAATGATCAAGCTTCACGAGGATTCCCTTCCCGATCGATTCTCCTGCGCCCACAAGCTCATATACCGTAAGCGGATGCGACTTCCCCTTGAGGATCACCGTATCCAATTTCCTCCAAACAAACGCGTGAGCAGATGCAGCGGTTGTATCGTCAACAAGCGGTTGAGAGGCAATAATGGCAACACCGTAAAGTTTCGTGATCCCTTCAAGCCGCGAAGCGGTATTTATCGTATCCCCTATGGCCGTATAACTTAACCGGTGCGGCGATCCGACGTTTCCTACGAGAGCGTCCCCGGTATGGAGCCCAATGCCGATGTTCAGTCGGTCAAACCTTCCCATGCCGTCCCGGATCGCTATTGCTGCCTTTGCCGCTCGAAGCGCATGGTCTGGCTGGTCAATGGGCGCATTCCAAAAAGCAACAATCGCATCACCGATATATTTGTCCACCGTCCCATCCAGTCCCAGGATGAGTTCCGTCGCAAATGTTAAAAAGGCGTTCAGCATCGCAACCAATGCTTTCGGCGTCATGCTCTCAGAAATGGTGGTAAATGAACGGATATCAGAAAAAAATACGGATATTCGCCTAGTCTCTCCCCCAAGCGTCAACCGGTCCGGATGGGCAATAAGGGCGTTCACGATATGCGGACTCAAATATTTTCCGAAGGCCTGGGTCACAAACTGGCGCCTGCGCCATTCTCCGATATAGTCCCCGGCAAGCTGGCTCGCATACGTTATGACGAGCCCGATTTCCATATACCAAATATCCACGCGCAATCCGCGTGCATATCCGACGATTGACAGGGCGATGGGGACCGTGCTCCATAGTATCAGGAGCAGCAGTCCCCATATATATTTGACGCGCCAAAGGACAACCACAAATGAGCCCAGAAGCATCGTCGTAGCTATATCCCTCCATATGTTCGCAGCCTCAACGAGCGCTCTGCCGGACACAAGCGTATCAATGGCATTGACATGGATATACACCCCCGGCAAGAGTAAATGGGATAGCGGCGTACGGCGTACATCTTGAAGCGACGGAGACGTTATCCCAACGAGCACGATCGGGGTCGTCGGAATGCGTTTCCCTAGGATCACTTCAGCAGCCGGAATCACATCCAGGGAACGGGGATCCAACCGGTAATTGACGATGAGTCGGTCCGCGGGACAGCCAATATCAGGCTTGAACCGTTTTGAAACGGCAAACGCAAATGATCCCACGCAGGGCAACCGGCGCACCATACCGTCTCCGTCTATATCCACGGTCACCCGTGCGGCAGGCGATGGCAACACGACAGACCCGATTTCCTCGACTGCCTGCGCAAACTGCGCGTCTGCCTGGCGGCTCGTCGGGTCGTCAACGACGATATCATACCCGATGACCGTTGGGTTTCCCTTCGCAATTGCCCGCAATAGTGTTGCCTGCACGTCTCTCCCCCACGGCCAGCGCCCGACTCGGGTGAGAGACGCGTCGTCTATGGCGACCAGACTGATTTGTGGAGTGGTTATCCGGCGCGCAGTAAAAAGGAAATCCGTCGACCCGCGGCTCATACTCGCAAAGAGTCCCATCCCCTGCGCGATCAGGATAAGTCCCGTCGTCAGAAAAAATATGATCTTCATGGCTTGCTGTAGTATACTACCGCCATCCATATGAATCGACGTCTCGCGATCCTGAGCATCACTGTTGCGATCATTGCCTCTGCAATGCTCCTCGTTCGGTCTGGTCGCAGTACTACGCAGCGCACACAACTGCCAGATACGACCGCCTCGCCGTCGGCAGACATGAAAACAGCGTCATCATCGGCTATCTTATCTATCAACTCCGGTACGGTTTCTGTCCAACACGCTGGGTTTTGGAGCACCGGGCTTGAGGGACAACCCATCTTTGGAGGCAACACCGTCAAAACAGAAACAGGCGCTCGGGCATCCCTTGCATTTGACGGCATCGGAGTGTTGCGGCTCGAACCGGATACCCAGATCACCCTCACCGAATTGACGCCACTGACGGTACGTGTGTACCAGACCATCGGCGATACCTACTCAAAAGTAAAAAAGCTTTTTGACCCCGCAGCGACGTATGAAGTCGAAACACCCACGGCGGTCGCTTCTGTTCGGGGTACTGCATTCGGTGTACTCGTCGGTCTATCGAAAGAAAGTCGTGTAATTGTCACGGATCACGCGGTGAGTGTTTCGCCGGTCCTGGAGCGTGATGGTGTTCGCACCCGCCTCCCGGAAGCCGTCGTCGGGAAAGATCAGGGAACGGTCGTCAATCAGGAAAGTATCGCGCGGGCACAACAAACCCGGGAAGCTCCGGTCGTCACCGCGCACACAACCATCCTTCCGAAAGAAAAATTGCAGTGGATCGAAATAAACCGCGGACAGGATATCGAGTTTGACCGCAAAGAAGAAATAAAACAGCTCCAAACAGGAGAGGTTACAATCAGCGCTGAATCGATCCAAGACAC
>CAZLDC010000107.1:1960-3248 GCA_964558385.1 uncultured Gammaproteobacteria bacterium | reverse complement strand
CGGATCAAGCCCGGCATGATAGTAAAATGACACAGCACGTCATGTTACGGCAGGGTCAGGACGTTGCCCGGGTGGATGAGATCGGGATTGACCAGAGCATTTGCTTTGGCAATCTCGGACCATTTGTATCCATCCCCGTATTGGGCGACGGCAATCTCCCAGAGCGTATCTCCTGCAACGACCATATAGGACTTCGCTTCCGGTTGTTTGACCGTCTCTCCGGATGTGACTTCGCCTTCCGGGAAAATTGGCGTTACGGTCGGAATGATGATCTTTTGACCCTCTTCGACCTTGTCCGCGCTTTCGAGATTATTGGCTGTGGCAATATCTTCCCAGTTGTATCCGGTTTTATAGTATTTTTCCGAAATGGACCAGAGTGTTTCGCCTGCCGTCACGGTATGCGTCCCGCCTGGGGTACCGGTCGCCATTTTTTCCTCGTCGGTAGTGACCGTTGCGGCCGGAGGCTGGTTCGTACGGTTTTTGACGAAATTAAAGACCAATACGCCGACGACCAACACGACTGCAATGCCCAACACTAATGATACGTAACTTTCCGTGGACTCAAATCTTTTTTGTAAATCTTTAAACATTGGTAATGTTCCTCCAGTCCAGGCAGTGATAGAAACACAAAGTCAAAAGTCAGAAAGTCTATAAAGTCCGTAAAGTCAAAAAATTTGCCCTCCGCATCTTGCCGGCGGGCAGTGAGATTTCTAATCTCACTCCGTTCAATAAGAAATCTCTACTGCGGGCTCGACCGGATTCGAACCGGCGGTTTTCTTCGTGACAGGAAGATGTGTTAACCGCTACACTACGAGCCCTTCTGGTTCTCCCGCGAAGCGGGATTCCCAACGAATTTATTTATTAAATAAGCACTGATGTGCTGTCACGTCAGGATGCTTTCCTTATAGGATCTTATCATGGCATTTGTGAGTGGTCAATCGTTTTGGTAGGATAAATACAAGTCAAAGATTGGATTCTCGCGCCTAGCGCGGGAATGACACCATTATGATTTCAAATCTTGAATTGGCTCAACTTCTTCGGAAAGTGGCGGCGGCGTATCAGATTTTGGGGGAAAACCGATTCAAAACAATCGCCTACGAGCGTGCGGCGGACAGCATCGAACACCTGACGAGCGAGGCTAAGGATCTGTGGGATGATGGAAAGCTGGGTGACATACCCGGTGTAGGAGAGGGGATTGCGCATTATCTGGATGAATTATTCCGCTCCGGACGTGTCGCGCATTTCGATGAAGTAATGAAAAAAGTACCCAGGGCAGTTTTTCCCCTTC
>CAZLDC010000107.1:0-1950 GCA_964558385.1 uncultured Gammaproteobacteria bacterium | reverse complement strand
TGCGCAAAGAGTCACCAGATTGCTCCAATTGCAGGTTTCGGAGAAAAATCGGAAGCAGATATTTTGGCGGCAATCGCATTATACAAAAAAGGAGCAATCAAGGAAAACCGGATGGAACTTCAGACAGCGGATGCTATAGCCCAGGATGTGATCCGTTTCCTTAAAAAAGATCCGTCGGTAATAAAAATTGACGTTTTGGGAAGTTTACGACGGCAGGTTTCTACTATTGGTGATATAGATATAGCCGTGGCTACGACAAAACCCGACGGAGTTATAGAACTTTTTTTACGATTTCCATATCAGAAAATAATTGAAAAAGGACCATCGGGGGCATCGCTTCTCCTTCATAGTGGTTGCCAAGTAGATTTACGGGTAGTGGATCCGTCAAAGTATGGAGCAATGTTGCAGTATTTTACCGGATCAAAAAATCACAATATTAAGCTTCGGGAGTTTGCCCTATCGCGGGGACTGTCACTGAATGAATATGGGATCAAAAAGGTTAATAAGTCAAAAGTCAAAAGTCAAAAGTCTATAAAGTGCAGTACGGAGGAATCGTTCTATCAGGCGATAGGGTTGCCGTGGATCGTACCGGAGTTGCGGGAGGATAAGGGAGAGATTGAAGCCGCTCTTCGAGGAATATTGCCAAAGCTCGTGGAGACAGTATATATCAGAGGAGACCTCCATATTCACACAAATTACGATTTGTCATCTTCCCATGATGTGGGAGCTGATCCGTTGATCCGGTATCTGGATCGTGCAGTCGAGCTTGGATACGCATACATCGGAATCAGCGATCATAATCCCAGTGTGATGAAACATTCGATGAATAAGATAGTGGACATAATGAAGCGACGGAAAGCGTATTATGAACACCAATATAGTTCATGGAAACAAAAAGTATCCAATAATCATAATATTAAGCAGCTCCCCGAGCTTTTTATCATGTGTGAAGTCGATATCCAGCCGGAAGGGACATTAGCCTTACCGATGGAGGCTTTTGACTACGTAGACGCGGTAGTGGTATCCATCCACTCAAGCTTTACTCAGTCGAAGGAAGAGACGACGAAGCGGGTGATTCGCGCGCTAACGGCGCACCCGAAGGTACGTATTTTCGGACATCCGACGGGAAGGCTTTTAACCAAACGTGAGGGGGTGGATATCGATTGGAGTGAAGTTTTTTCTGTCTGTAAAGCGCGCGATATTGTCCTGGAGATTAATGCTAATCCCCAGCGTTTGGATTTGCCCGATACCATCGTCTATGATGCACGCAAAGCAGGGGTTCGATTTTGCATGGATACGGATAGCCATGCTGCCTATCAGATGGACATGATGAAGTACGGAGTGTCGGTTGCCCGGCGGGGCTGGTGTGAGAAGCGTGACATTGTAAATTCAATGGGATATACTGAATTTAGGAAATGGTTATTAAGAAATTAGAAAGTCCATAAAGTCGAAAGTTTATAAAGTCGTAAAGTTTATACAGTAAGGAGGAACTATGTTGACCCCAATGTGGATCGTTTTAGGTTTAATAGTATTGGCTGGAGTGTATTTTTGGTCGCTTTATAACGGGTTAGTCTCTCTTAAAACCAACATCGAGGAAGGGTGGAGCCAGATCGATGTGCAGCTCAAGCGTAGAGCTGATCTGATCCCAAATCTCGTCGAAACAGTGAAGGGATATGCAAAACACGAAAAAACCGTATTTTCTGACGTGACGAAGGCTAGAAGTGCGATGATGGGAGCAAAATCATTGTCCGGTAAAGCGCAAGCGAGCGATATGCTCACCTCAGCACTTGGCAAGCTTATCGCCGTTGCTGAGGCGTATCCACAGCTTATGGCGAACGAAAATTTTGTACAACTGCAGAAAGAGCTCTCCGATACGGAGGATAAAGTCGCCTACTCCAGGCAGTATTACAACAATCTCATCCGGGATTATAATGAGAAGATCCGGACCTT
>CAZLDC010000106.1:0-3249 GCA_964558385.1 uncultured Gammaproteobacteria bacterium | reverse complement strand
ACCGTCAGCACGACGTCATGGTCATGGAGCCGTATCGCATGCGCTATAGCACTTCCCCGTAGAATCTTTCCCATAGGCTTGCCAAGAGCCCCTCGCATCGCCTCCGGCATGACGAGCCTGCCATCTCCATCTATCTCTCCGTTGCGAAGCCTGGTCGAGGAAATCGGCATCCCATCCTCGGCCGGTATGATCGGTACTTCAACAAGAGCTAACGATGACAGGGCGAGACCCTGTCGCAGATCATTGATACGTTCTCCTGTCTTTCTATTGTCCGGTGTGACGATGAGCGCATCCAAATCCTTCATCGATGCAGCGGGTTCATACGGATCAGAGATGGGGATGATTGTCGCTCGCCGGTCAAACCCCTTGGTCTTCAGCCATGATGCAAGTATTTTATTACGTTCTTCGTACGTTCTAATTTTAAAGTTTAAAGCTTTAATTTTAAATTTCTTGATGAATTCATCACTCGTCAATCCGATGGTAACTTTCTCTCCTGCCCGAAACGCTTCTGTAATGAGCCGTCGGTGTCCCGCATGGAGCCCGTCAAACGTCCCGGCAACGAAGAGGTGAAGATACATAATCCCTATGCTACAGTATTGGATTGGGGATAGTAAAGATTAATCGTTATCAACTCCGTGCATGCTTTCATCTATTGAAGTATCAAATCCACTTTGCATATCCTGCATTTGCTTCCATGCAACATATAAAGCTATCACATCATTTTTTGTTGGTCGGTGACTCTTTTTTCGTGGAAAATCATGATCAAATTGCTCTCTATTGAGATCCCCCACAGGATCCGGACCAAACTGCCGAACACGTCGCTTAAATGCATTGGTAAGCATGTCAACATATTCCCCTGCTTCATCTCCAGCAATTTTATACAACTCATTAACGGCATCTTCGGGGGTACCTTCATGGCTTGAAAGAACATGGAGTATTTCAATAGTTAAATCATACCCTCTGACATCAAATAACGTGTCTGTTTGCGTGCGTGTAAGTCCTGCGGCATGACGTATAGCTTCTTCTTCTTCATGTATATCACTCAATACTCTATCCGCCCGATCACTATCTGCTCGTTCTCGTTCTTCTTTAGCACGACGAGCTTCAGCGGTCATTTTACTTGCTACTTTATCGAGCGTACGGTGGCGCTCTATATCCTCAAGGGTAATCATAGGTATCAAATACCACTGATTTTCATGTGTTATACTCTTTATACTATGAAAAGTCCACAGGAGATTGCTGCGCACCTCGACCTCGCCAATCATCACGCCGGTGCGACACCGGAGGATGTGAAGGAAGTGTGCGCCAATGTGCTCAAATACGGCTTCAATGGAGCGTTCGTCAACCCGTGCTACATCGCTCTTGCCCAAACCACACTCGGCGATAAAGCCAAGGTCGGGACGGCATTTTCCTTCCCGCTCGGGCAGGATACGCTGGAGATGAAGTTTTTTGCTGCCCGCGAGGCAATCCGGCTCGGCGCTGATGAGCTGGATATCGTCCCCAATAACGGACTTCTTCTGACCGATGATGGACTGGGACAGTACCGCGATGAATTGCGTGCGATTGTCGAGGCTGTCCGCACAGAGCGGACGGAGACGGTCGTCAAATTTATCATCGAGACGGGCTTGTTTCTTACCGATGAACAAACAGCCAACGGCGATGAACGGGATCGCGGAGAATTTCTCATCAAACGGGCGGCTGAGGCGATCCTCGCCAGTGGCGCGGATTTTGTAAAAATCTGTTCGGGCATGGGCAAACGCGGCGCGAGCCTAGGTGACGTACGACTCGTGAAGGAAGCGATCGGGACGGCGCCGATTAAGATCAAAGTCGCCGGAGGGATCGATACTATCGAAGAAGTGCATGACTTTTTAGACGCAGGCACGCACCGGATCGGGACATCCAAAGCCGTCGCGATCATGGAGCAAATCAGTTAACCTATTTCCCCTGCAATGCTTCAATCGTCGCGTCGATACTCCCCGGATCGCTGAGAATGGTATCGGCGGAGACGACGATACGGGAGACCCCGACGTCCGTCAAGAGTTGAACGTTTCGGCCTTCAATATTTCCCTCGGCAACGATGGGAAGGTCCGGAAAATGATGCCGGATAGCTTTCACTTTCTCAAGTGACTCGGGCAAAAACGGTGCATCGGGGCTGCCCGCTTCTACCGTCATAACCACGACGTGGTCCACCGACTCCAAATAGGGCTCGATGATATCTACTTCGCTCGCGCCGTCCAAAGCCAGTCCCACCTCTATGCTCTCAAGCTCCGCTTCCTCCAAAAAATGTCGCGGGTCAGCCGCCTCCACCTGGGCGATGACGCGTTTAAAGCCGGCGTCGGCGAGAGACTTGAGGTATTTGACCGGATTGTCGACCATCAGATGCGCTTCAAACGATGTATCCGGATGAGCGGCGATCACGGCTTTGAGCACTTCACTATCTATGACAGACTGCTCCGGTACCATCGTTCCGTCGGATAGATCAATCTGGATCCAGGCTGCGTGGCCGCTCAGGGCTTCCACCTGAGTCCTGAGTGCGTCTGCATCATTGGTAAAAATAACCGGAGTGACATCAATCATGCTATATACGATACGGGCATCACGCGGTAGCGGTCAAGGGGGGAAAATAGGTGGAATCTACAAATGGCAAATCTGCAAATCTACAAATGTATTGTTTGTTCATTCATTCATTCAATAATTTGATATTGAATCATTTATTTGTAGATTGGTTTATTTGTAGATTTGTAGATTTATCGATAGCTTTGGATGGCTTCGGAGAGCTTGGCGTACTGGTCATCAAGTTTTTTGAAGGTTTCATCATCCATACTTCCCCGTCCCCAAGCGACCGCCAGATGGGTACGGGTTTTGGCTACTTGCCCGATTGCTTGCATCATGAGATCGCGTCCAACGCGTCGGTCTTGTCGCGTGAGACTATCAGCGATCGTTGCCGCGACGTTTTGAGCTGACGCCAATAACCCTTCAATGACATCTTTATCGTGCGGCTGACCGTCAATCTCCTCATCCAGAATCTCATGAATATCCATGAGCGCCACATAGGATTCCTGCCAGAGTTTATGTTCGTGAAAGTTGACCATAAAACGATTATAATCGTTCCCAACCATGAAATCCATCCCCTTTTGGAATCCCCTGCCGGAATATGAGCAAATTGCGACCGAAGTGCATACGGCAATCTCGCGTGTCCTTTCCTCCGGCACACTCATCCTGGGGCCGGAAGTCAAGGCGTTTGAGCAT
>CAZLDC010000105.1:0-3282 GCA_964558385.1 uncultured Gammaproteobacteria bacterium | reverse complement strand
ACAGGGCGCTCATGACGGGATTGAGGGTTGATAGCAATACAAGCAGTAAAAGCGGTACCAGCAAGACCAGGAGAGCGGGAAATCGTTTTGGACGGAAGAAAAACCAGCCATACATGGCGAGGAGAAATAGGAGCGTCTGGACGAGCTGGTGGGGGACGCCGCCCAGGCGGTCGAGGGCGAAGTTTGGCGTTTTCCACAGCTGAAACGGATACCACATCGGATTACCGTTCACCCAGATGTGATTGATAAGCGATGTGGAGAGGGCAGCCAAGAGAAATCCGATGAACGCTTTCGTTTTATCTTTCGGAAACACATGCGACATGAGCGAGACGATCGTCAGTAAGACAAAAAAAGACAGGAACAAGACGGACAGGTTATAACTTATCTCCGGAGAGAGGCCGATAAGTCCGCCGAGTTTGCCCAGAAGTAAATTGGGCCAAAATAACATGCTTGGCATTGTTGATTCGCTCGTATAGCGGTTGGCGGTCAGCCACCCGCCGTGGGCGCCCTGGAAAAATTGATTGAGGTAAAGGAAGTAGTCTTCGTAATAATGCGTCGTCCCCAGATACACTTCTCCGGCCTTTGTCCCCATGACGCCGGCGAGGAAATTACTGGAATTAGCAAGCGTGAGGAGGATGGCTACGAAGACAGGCAGGAGTGTGCCCATATTATGAGAATGAAATACGCAGATTAGTACCCAGTGCCGCGGCGATGCGTTTGAGAAATGAAAGCGATGGGTTGCCGGACATAGCTTCCACGCGTGATATAGCCGCCTGAGAAGTTTTGACACGGATGGCGAGATCCCTTTGGGAAAGTTTTTTTGCGAGCCGACGCTCGATGATTGCTTTGGACACAAGATATTCCGCTTCGGAATCAGCCCAGGCTTTACGAAATCCGGGATCTTTCAAGCTTCTTTTCAGATCATCTTCAAACGTGTAGTAGAGAATTTTTCTTTTTTTCATATAGAAATTTTATATCATATATGATATCACCTGTCAATGATTCTGTTGCCAGTCGTTCAACCTGTTTTGAGCAATCTGCAGTTCCCGCGGTGGTGTTTTTTGTGATTTTTTAATAAATCCATGGAGGACGAGAACGGTATTCATAAATGGAACAACGTATATCACTCGTATATTGTCATTTCCCAAAATGCGTATTTCCCAAAGTGGCGTCCCGGTCAATTTTTTTGTATGGGGGAGGATAGAGGAGAGACCATATTCGCTGATCGTTTGAAATATGCGGCGGATTTTAGCTTGTTGGCGTTTCTCAAGCGAAAGAATAAACTCGCGTATAACGTTTGTGCCGTTTGGTGTGGCATAGTAGAGTACATCCGTTTTCATTCTCGTTTGTTATTCTATGCTACAATCTGACCTGATGCAACGTACTTTTGTTGGTAAAAAAATTCTCATCACCGGGGGACTCGGGTTCATCGGGAGCAATCTTGCCATTGCGCTAGTCAAGGCCGGGGCAAGAGTAACCATCTTAGACAATCTCACACCCGGACTGGGCGGAAATGTTTTTAACATTGATCCCATTAAAAAAAACGTAACCATCATCAATCGCGATATCCGCGATCAACAGGCAGTAGAGAAAGCCGTGAAGGATAAAGACTTCGTTTTTCATCTCGCCCGTCAGACGGATCATATTCTCAGCCTCACCGACCCATTTCCGGACATCGACGTGAACATCCGCGGCACGGCAGTTCTCCTGGAAGCGTGTAAAAAATATAATCCTTCGGTCCGTCTCATTTATGCAGGAACGCGTGGTCAGTATGGGAAGCAGGTCAAGCTCCCGGTTTCCGAAACGGCGCCGACAAACCCACGCGGTATGTATGAGATCACGAATTTGACGGCCGAAAAAATGGTGCAGGTCTATCATGATGTACACGGCATCCAATCCATCTGTCTTCGGCTCACGAATATTTACGGCCCCAGAAGCCAAATGAAGCATGATCACTACGGCGTGGTCAACTGGTTTGTGCGGCTTGCCATGGACGGCAAAACGATACCGGTCTATGGCGACGGGCGCCTTAAGCGCGATTTTCTTTTCATCGATGATTGCATTGATGCGATGCGCGGCTGCGCCGCGACGACGAAGTGCTATGGCGAGGTGATAAACGTCGGGCAGCCTACGGCAAGCAATTTCCTTACGCTTGCCAGAGCCATCGTCCGTGCCGCCGGATCGGGGAGTGTGAAGCTCGCGCCGTTTTCTCCCCAGCGTGCCGCCCAAGAGCCGGGCGACTTTACGAGCGATATCACAAAAATAAAAAAATTGACCGGCTGGAAACCCACGACGGGTCTGGAATCGGGACTCAAACAAACCGTTGCGTACTACCGGAAGCACAAGCATTATTACTGGTAACCTTGGAACAGAGAAATTCGTTGTCCTGAAAATGGATAATCGTTATCGAAAAGCGAAAACAGATAAGCGATACCGAGTTCGAATTTCGTTTATCCAATTTCGATAACGACTATCAAATTTCCATACGTCGATTTTCTATTTTTTCCCGCTATAATACGATGAGTTCTATGAATAGACTACCATCCCTCTCTTTCCTGATCCCGGCCTACAACGATGAAGCGACGATAGAACAAGTTATCGCAGAGGCCGTTGCCGTGGGCCGGCGGGCGGCTAAAAAGTTTGAGATTGTCGTCGTCAATGACGGCTCGCGCGACATGACAGGGTCTCGCCTTGTCACGCTTGCAAAAAAGTTACGAGATTCCGGGAATCCGAAGGATTCCCGGAATCGGCGAGGGGAGCTTCGTGTTATCACACATCGCGCCAATCAGGGATATGGTAGGACAATAAAGGAGCTGTATTATGCAGGCAAATACGAGTGGCTCTTCACAATTCCCGGAGATTATCAGGTGGGGGCCAAGGAGTTGGAAACCATACTGGAGAGATTCCCGGAATTAAACAAATCCCAATTCCGGGAATCGGAAAAAATTCCTGATATGATTCTCGGCTGGCGGGTGAATCGGAATGATCCGGCCAATAGACTTCTTTCATCGTGGATCTACAATACGCTCCTCCGGGTATTGTTTGGTATCACGATCCATGATAGCAACTCGGTGCGCCTTCTGCGCCGGTCCATGCTGACCTCTGTGCGTCTGTCATCTTCTTCAGCGTTCGTCGACGCGGAGCTTGTCATTCGGGCGAAGCGGTCAGGCTTTTCGGTTTCAGAAGTTCCCATCCTCCACCGCGCCCGCAGTGACGGCGCGTCCGGAGGCGGCAATCAGTGGAGGACGATGTGGGGGACAGTGAGGGAGATGGTAAGATTTT
>CAZLDC010000104.1:0-3293 GCA_964558385.1 uncultured Gammaproteobacteria bacterium | reverse complement strand
CCTTTTCAGAAACAATGGGTTCAGGCAGAGGTTCTTCTAAAACCTCCATCTGAGGTTCTGTATTTGTCACATCACTGCGGATCGGAATATCCAGTGATGGCGTAGGTTGGTCGATATGTTCCAAAGGAGCAACGCTTGCAACATCAAGATGCGGGGGTGGTAAGGAGGGTTGTCCGATCTGCTCTGGGCCCTGAGCCTGCTCATCTTTGAGGTTGAGTATGCCCTCCGCAGGATTTTGTGAGATCCAGCCCTGTACTGCGGCGCATTTTAAAAATGCCCGTACGGCAGATAGTCGACGATTGATTGTTGTTACCGGCGTTTTTGACAATTTCCCTTCCCGTTTATAGGATTCCAACGTATCAATCGAGATCGCGCGCAAAAGTTCCTGATGGGTCGTGATGGCGCTGCGTTTCTCCGGTGAGAGCGACAGGCCAAACCACGAAAAAAGCTGCCGAATATCCATCCGATAGTTCTTGCGCGTCACGAGTGATGCTCCCTGGTTCGCGAGATATTCCTCAAAAATTGTCTCCAGGAGCGATTGAAATTGAGCGATTATGGAGGGAGTTTCTACCTGCATACGGATTGGAAAAGGTAAATAATGTATTGGTAATTCAATGAATTATATGTTTCATATCTATAATAAGCGTTTCCATGTTTTCGTTGTCAAGAGATCAAATTCCCGTTGTGCATTTGAAGCTGCATGCGGTAATATGATCAAAAGTGATCATCGTGATAGTTATAGCATTTCACGAATTCCCGCACATAAAATACTAGCTTTGATGAACACATCAAACATCATCATAATTCAATTATTACTGAAAGATCTGATTTGTTGGTTTCTGTTTATTTTTATTCGGTCCGGAGGAGGGAAGAGAGGTTGGGGAGCAGTTGAGTGTTTCACCGCGTCGCGTGTTGACCGTACATTTCCTAAGTAATCTTATAGTTAGCTCCTGCGAAGCCCTATAATATATATATGTTCATTGACGATATCGTTGGAGTTCGTATTCTGTCTTTCATTTGTTCTTTAGCGCCACCTTCCCCAGGGTCACGATGAGAGTTTTAGCGCTCTTAGTAAGTAAGTGCTACGATTATTTTCCGTTGATATACCGGCATAAAATAATCATATTTTTTCCGTCTTTACATCATCCCAGCCACTCGATATACTTTTTCTATGCAACCAACCGACCGGTATGAGCACGAGCGCATCGAGGAGAAATGGAGGAGCCTCTGGGAGACCTCCCGATTGGATGTAGCCGATATTATTCACGCTAAAAGGCCGTTTTATAACCTCATGATGTTTCCGTATCCCTCTGCGGAAGGCCTCCATGTAGGGAATATGTATGCCTTCACGGGATCGGATATATTCGGCCGGTTTAAACGGATGCAGGGCTACGATGTCTTTGAGCCCATTGGACTGGACGGATTTGGTATTCACAGCGAAAATTTTGCCCTCAAGATCGGTCGCCATCCCATGGATCATGCAGCTGTTACGGAAAAGAATTACTATAACCAACTACATAACATTGGCGCAATGTATGACTGGACGCGCACCGTGGAAACCTATCATCCGGATTATTACCGATGGACGCAGTGGCTGTTTGTCCAGATGTTCAAGCACGGCCTCGCGTACCGTGGGAAAGCAGAGGTCAACTGGTGCCCGAGCTGCAAGACGGTCCTTGCTGATGAGCAAGTCATTGACGGTTCCTGCGAGAGGTGCGGGAAAACGGTAGAGAAGCGCCAGCTTGAACAATGGTTCTTTCGAATTACCGCATATGCGGAAAAACTGCTGAAGAATTCGTTTTCTCTCGACTGGGCTACGAAAGTAAAGGTCGCCCAACAGGCTTGGATCGGGAAAAAAGAGGGGATAGAAATCACCTATCCGGTCGTCACTGACGACTCTAAAAAAATTGGGGAGATCGTCTGCTTCACGACCCGTCCGGATACCAATTTTGGTGCGACATTCGTCGTTATAGCGCCGGAGCATCCATTTGTCGCGGAGCTGTTGGGTGGCAGGGGCATTAGCACAGGGGTTCATCGAGCGCCAGGTGACAAAAACGTTGCTACGACAGCTCAAATACATGATTATGTTCAGTCTGCGGCACGCAAAACGCCGCAAGAACGGGCGGCAGAAGGCACCAAAAAGACCGGTATTTTCACCGGACTGTACTGCATAAACGGATTAAACGGCAAAAAATTACCGTTGTACATATCAGACTTCGTTATCGCCGGTTTTGGCACCGGCGCCGTGGTCGGAGTACCTGGTCATGACAAACGCGATTTTGCGTTTGCGATGCAGTTTGATATAGATATCCAGCGCGTGGTAATCGCACCGGATGGCGTTACGTCACCGATTTCACGCATCGAACAGGTACAGGAAGATGAAGGGGTCATGGTGAACTCCGGATTCTTGGATGGTCTGCCGATTCAGGACGCTATCAAAAAAATGATGGACCATCTCGTAGAAAAAGGCTGGGGGAAGCGGGTGACCACCTATCATCTGCGTGATTGGCTTATCAGCCGTCAGCGCTATTGGGGGCCTCCGATCCCGATGATCTTTTGCCAAACGTGTGCCGATCAAGGCCGATCGTGGTTTAGTAATCATGAGGCAGCTGAGGTCGTCAGTAAAAATTTTGATCCATCTTCGGTTTCCCTCGCGGAGCAAACGTCTTCTCGTCCATCAGATCCATCCCGCTCGCAAAGTGAAGTTCGACTAAATTTTTCAGACTCCCCGCTGCCTCAAATGGATCATTTGAGAATTGGATTATTGGATAATTCCGCCCTTTGGGCGGCTGGTTGGTATCCGGTCCCCGAGGATCAACTTCCTGTTATCTTGCCCCGTATTGATGACTATAAACCGGGGAACGATGGGGTAGCGCCCTTGGCCAAGCACAAGGAATTTTACGAGACGACGTGTCCTGGGTGCGGAGGTAACGCTGTACGGGAAACAGATGTATCTGATACATTTCTAGATAGTTCGTGGTACTTCCTCAGATATCCGAGCGTGCATACTCCTGATGCGGGTCCTGCCACTCGCGTTTCCCGTGACTCGCTTCAATTTGATCGCGAAAAGGCATCGGTCAATCCATCATCCCACCAATCGCTCCAAAGTGAAGACTCGTCACAGGATGCCCTCGCTCGTGTCACCCACAACAATCCGGTCCAATCACTACCGTGGGATCCAGAAATCACCAAGCACTGGCTTCCTGTCCATATGTATACCGGCGGCGCGGAGCACTCGGTTCTGCATCTCATGTACAGCCGGTTTGTCACGATGGCTCTGCATGACTGGGGAT
>CAZLDC010000103.1:0-3300 GCA_964558385.1 uncultured Gammaproteobacteria bacterium | reverse complement strand
TGCCATCGTCAGACGAAACGAATCCGTAAGACTCCATCCCATGAAATGAAACAGAAACCCGATGTAATTTGGTAGTGGGTAAAAAAAAGTAAAAAGCGGTACACCGTATCCACTGTTTAGTCCCGGAGCCCATCGTGGAAAAAGGTTTCCCTCGGATAGCATCCGACCGAACTCATAAAAACGAATCAGATGATACTCTCCGTCATGTGTCGGTAAAAATCCCGGAACGAATAGATAGCGGGTAGCCAATAGAGAAACGACAATGACGATCAGGAAGCCGAATTTTTGTTTCATTGCAATAACCGTATTCCGGTGTAGTTTACCCATACTGTATAGATGAATAGCGGAATGATCCACCACCGGAACCTTCCCTGAAACCAGATGTATACGAGAATCATAAGAAGGAATGAAAAATCCAGTGCGTAGCGGTATCCAAATTGCATCCACCCGGTGTTGTAGTAAAAAAGAGACGCTATGGCCGTGAGCGCGATCCCCGACCATGCAGCCGCAAGAAGTGTACGGTATTTGTGTTTTCCATTCCACATCCAAGACAGCGTTCCCAAGGAAAATAGGAGCATGGGACTAAGCCAAAAAATAGAATTTCCCATGAGGTCGATGTCCATGGTTACACCTCTCCTCCAGGAAAATTGCAGGGGTGCAACAATCATATGCCATGCATTGGTCGGAAAAAAAACCGGAGAGAGCATTCCAAATTGCGCTCTTTTAAGAGATAGCTCCGGGGCTTCGGTGAGATACCGATGTCCGGTCTCCAATATACTGCCAAATCGTGCGGCATTGTAAAGAAAGTGAATCGAAAGCACCATACACAACGGTAATATGATAGCGATGAGTTTTCGTATCCGATCTTCATCGCACAACCATAATACGATAGGAATGATCATTAATAATCCCACCGTGGGGCGTCCCAACGATGCGACAGCATAACAAGCCGATGACGACAAGTATTGGGTCACTGTCCGTTTTTTTCTAAAAATGATAACGGTTCCAAGTACTCCAAAAAATGTGGACACCACCTGATTCACCTGCCAGATGCTTCCGACTGTGGAAAGATAAAATTGCATAGAACCAAATGCATACAAAAGGGCAAAAGAGACTGCTGAGTAGTTCGAGGCTTCCCGAAACCATTCTTTTCGGACACGCTCAAGGATCCACCACAACACCCCTACCGTGAGACTGCCATACAAGAGGCTCGTATAGAGAGCCGGCACATATCTTCCGCCAGCCATGAGCTGCAAAGGGATTTGGAGGACTGCGGCGAGCGCTCCCCACGTCATATACCATTTCCCGTGGTACTGTGCTAAATCATACGTCATGGCCGGATCCGGTATATCCAGACGGCCACGAAGAATTGCGCTTGCCATGGGATTTACGTAATCAATCGTCCAGGGAGGCCGGAAAGACCAAGCGGTTGCCGTGCCGAAATAAACAATAAATACGACGCCTACTAGAATCAAACAAATTATAAATGGTTTAAAGTTCATAGACGGTTATTGTCTCATCCTGATACGCTACCCTTAGGCGTGACTGAACCTGTTTCTCATCTACTGTATAAGGAAAATCTTTTTTTCCCGCCGGAATGGCGATATAGTCTATCCCTGTCTGCTTCATCTGTGCTGCTGTATCACGGTCAAACGACGCAAGCCATCCGTCAATCTGCTTTCTCCTTCCCCAATAGTCATAGCCCATCACTGTAACATAATATTCCATCCCGAGATAATTTTTTCGTCCGGACAAGACGACCGGGTCATACAACGCATGGAAAGACAGGAAAATATCCGACGGAGCAGTATTCGTCCTGATCCACTGCATAAATCTGCTTCTGGGAATATCATCCATAAACGCCTGATAGTCGTTTTTGACGACGAATAGATTGACCAAACCTGAAATAGTCAGCATTACAAATAAGCTCACAGCGAGAAATTTATACAGAGCATAACGGTTATTCCACCATGACACCAATACCTGAGCAATACCAGGCAAGATGAGGACGAACGCCATGTTGATAAGCGTGTGATTGTGTTCAATCCTGTGGCTTATCTGCAACGTATTGGCAATAACAAACAGAATGCCAGCTCCAATCATCAACCGCTTACCGAGCTCCCCGGACTTTCGAAATGCCACGGGCAGTAATACTGCCAGGAGTCCCAAATTGTAAACCCAAAATTGTATCCAGGAACCTGCGGATATAGGCCGGGGCGACAGATACCCGGGATTCCAAAATTGAACCGGACCGGATCCTGATTGTATGGAGATAATCTGAATCAAGTGCGGCAGGGCAGACAGCATTGCCGTAGCCCCAAACAACAGGAGCGCTCTGTTTCTGTTGCCGTAAAGTAATGCTATTACGACTAACCCTAATGCTACGGCAATCACGATGTGCACTCTCGTCGCCAAACCCACGGCAAAACCGAGAATCACCCAACGATAGTCCGGTATTGGGTGGGAATCCCTGAGCCAACGCATGAGAATCCAGAGAACAACCATTGCCATCATCATGCCGACAATCAAATGCCGCTGATTGAGGTAGGGCGAAAGTGTTGTGTAAATAGTTATTATCGATCCGTCAAACGGTCCCTGGTGTACATAATCCGGAAATCTCCAAAAATAGGAAAAAAACGATCCGTCCTTGGGAGCACGGCGCACCATCTCGATAAACGAGAGATTACTTGGCAGAAGAAACAACACGATAGCAACTACCCCTGCCCCACGCGATCCACGCGCGACAATAACCGTCAACCGGTAAAGCCCGTAAAGGAAAATGGTGAGCGCCACTGTACTTATCCCGTTTAGCGCATAGTCGATGCGCACCCCCGATCGAACCAGTTGCCCGGCGATCCAGTCCACCGCATAATGATAGACTAGAGGGGCGCCAGGAAAAAACGGTGATTGAGCAGGCACGTTTTCACCCCAGGCGAAAGACCGGATAAGGCCGATATGAAGTCCGAAATCCCCGACTTCATGGCGTGCGATACGAAATTGGGATGTTTGCGTGTCATACCCAAAACTTTTGGCCATAAGCCACCAGGAGAAAAATAAAAGAAAAACGATGAGGATACAGTCAAAGCCGAGACGTTTTCCCATAGATGAGCGTACTGATAGCGGGCGGCACGAATGTGACGAGTTTTTTAACCATTGGGGTGTTTCCTGCCCATGACCGGGTATAGAAAAACGGCACAATCCGCAACAGGAGCCCAAAAGACAATCCGTAAGAAACGACGTGCATCAGAGTAGGTTTATCGACAAGGGACAGAAACGTCAGCGGCCAGATGAAGTACCAGG
>CAZLDC010000102.1:0-3334 GCA_964558385.1 uncultured Gammaproteobacteria bacterium | reverse complement strand
TTGTGTGATCGAGGTAGTCGTCGAGAGGCATCTAAGCTATTGGAAATTTGACATTTGACATTTGACATTCGCGCGCCAAGCGCGCGATAAAGTACTCCTGCTTCGGCGCCCCCAGACCGACGAAGATGATACGAGTGTTTGTTTTTTGGATTTTTTCCCGTAGGTTACCGAGGGAACTTAGGTTACCTAGGTCAACATCGCCGGGATCCAAAACCCAGCCTCGCAACCCCAGATACTTCCCCTGCAAGCACTCCAGGGCCCGGACTGCCACCCCGCCGCGTCCGCCGATAAGTCCCACCGGATAGCCCCGTTTGGCGGCTATCGCCACGAGGTCTTCCATAAACTCCACACCAGGGATCCTGGCAATGGATATATTATCTCTTATCTCTTGTCTCTTGTCTCTTAGGATTTTCGCTGCAAGCGAAATGCCTATCCCATCCGGGATTGCTACATCAGCCTGATTAAAGATTTCGGCAAAGTGCTGATCCCGCTGCGCAAGCACCACCTGCTCGGGATTGGGCGTGACGATCATTATCGGTGTTCTCGTTCTTTTTTGCCCTGATTCCTGATTCCTGATTCCTGATTCGAGGCATTTTTGTATATACTCTAAGATAGTTTCTTTACCATCCGTCGTCACGGAAATTCCGAGGATTTTTGTCGTATGAAGACTCATAGTTTTATGATATGTGTCATGTGTCACGTGTCATGGTTCATGCGCAACCGCAGAATGAACACCATTTACCGTATCTGTTTCTATCTACTATCGCTCAGTGTACAATGAATAATCAATTCCTATAAGGCATCAACGTTTTTAACCTGCAAACCCTTGCTCGAGCAATATTCTGTCCGAAAATTATCATTATAGGTTTTTATTATTTTTCTCACGCTTTTATTGGTAGTATTTGTAGTATTGGTACTATTTGACGATTGGTCGTATTGCCCTATCTCCTACTCACACTTCTCTTATACAGATCCAGATTCTCAAGCGCCACGCCCGTGCCGCGCACGACGCACAGGAGCGCGTCTTCGGCTACATGACACGGCACGCCCGTCATCTGGGTCATGAGCTTGTCGAAATTGCGCAAAGTCGACGTCCCACCGGCCATGACGATGCCTTTATCGATAATGTCCGCAGCAAGCTCCGGCGGCGTATCTTCAAGGGCAGATTTGACTGCAGCGACGATCTGCAAAAGAACCGGCATGATGGCCTCCGTGACCTCTGAGCGAGTAAGCTCAATCATCCTCGGCATGCCGGAGTACAGATCCCGCCCCCGGACCTCAATGCTAGACGGTAGTGAATCGAGGGTAGATGATGGTGGTTGTGGATGGATGGTAGATGATGGATTGAATTCATCAATCTTCGATTTTCTATCATCCACCCCTACCTTCAATTTTCTATCTTCTACCATCGTCTTCTCCCCCATCGCATCCCCAATGGTCGTTTTGATCGTTTCGCTCATCCGTTCGCCGATAATCAGATTAAACTTCTTCTTCACAAAACCCGCGATCGCCTCGTCGATCTTGTTACCGGCGACCCGTGCGGACTTATGCACGACGACCCCGCCTAAACTAATGACGGCCACTTCCGTACTTCCTCCGCCCACGTCCACGATCATGTTGCCGGACGCCTGGGCGATGGGGATTTTGGCGCCAATGGCAGCCGCGAGCGGCTCTTCGATGAGGTAGGCGACTTTAGCCCCAGCCGAGATCGTCGCGTCCAGTACCGCCCGGCGCTCGACCTGGGTGACGCCGGTCGGGACGCAGATCATGACTTCGGGCTTAAAGAAGCGGTTCCTGCCCACCACACGGTCGATGAAGTACGCAAGCATCGCCTCTGTGATCACGTAGTCGGCGATGACGCCGTCACGCATGGGCCGGGTCGCGACAATGTTGCCTGGGGTTCGCCCGAGCATCTCTTTGGCCTCATTGCCCACGGCTACCACCCGGTTATCATCAGCCGTCACACCGACCACGGTCGGCTCGTTAAGGACGACCCCTTCACCAGCGAGCCACACGAGGCTATTGGCTGTACCGAGGTCAATACCGATTCTTTTAGTAAACATAGCTGAAGAATCTACAAATAATCCAATCTGCAAATCTACAAATAATTGAAAACTAAAAGTAAAAACGTCCAATTAACTGCTTTATGAGTACACGCATTTCTTCCATTTGCAGATTTGCCATTTGCAGATTTGTAGATTCATTGTGTCTCATGGTATTCTAGCATATTTTGGGGTATACTAGAGGTATCTTTTCCACCGTTATGACCTGGCACCAGACACGATCGCTTTTGATACCGATTATCACAGTCGTTACTATTTTGACGGTGTCTGCAAGTATCATCGCGTATGGCCGCGGCTACCGCCTAAATCTCAAAACGCCGACCCAGCTTTCCCCAACCGGCATCCTATCGGCCACAAGCGACCCCGTCGGCGCACAGGTTCTCGTCGACACGAAGCTCAAAACCGCGACCAACAACTCCGTTGCCCTACCTCCCAACTGGTACACGGTCCGGATCATCAAAGAAGGCTTCATCGGATGGGAAAAGCGGCTGCGTATCCAGGGCGAAGTGGTCACCCGGGCGGACGCCTACCTGTTTCCGTCCTCCCCAAGCCTCTCGCCGATTACCACGATGGGCATCCTCTCGCCGACGCTCTCCCCTGACGGCGGGAAAATCGCGTTTCTTGTGCCTGCCGACGCCACGAAAGACGGCATCAAAAAGCCCGGCCTGTATACGCTCGAGCTCTCCGACCGGCCACTTGGAAGGAACCGCGACCCCAAAATGGTTGCGGAAGGAACGTTTGGAGCTGACGCCAAACTGCTTTGGAATCCCAACGGATCGGAAATTCTCGTCGCAGAAGATGCACGGGCGACCCTCTTTGATCTTTCAAGCGAAAAGGGCGGGAGCACCCTCACCGCGACAAGTCTCACGAAAATGATCAGCGATTGGCGCTCAGATGAAACCAAAAAAAATCAGCAAAAACTCCTTGCATTCAAACAGGGATTCATCGACGTGGCGACCACATCCGCCCGCATCGTCGCGTTTTCCCCGGATGAAACGAAGCTCCTGTACGAAGCGACCGCGGCAGCGACCATCCCCCGCGTGAATGAGCCTCCCATGATCGGCACAAACCCGACCGAGGAAGTCCGCGCCATCACACCGGGAAATCTCTATGTGTATGACAGCAAAGAAGATCGCAATTACTTGCTCCTTGCTAATAAAGAGTTGCCTATCCTTACGACGGAAGCACCAAGCATCAAATCCCAAGCACCAAACAAATCCCAAGCATCAAGCACCAAACAAATTGGAAATTGGAAATTGGAAATTGGAAAT
>CAZLDC010000101.1:371-3420 GCA_964558385.1 uncultured Gammaproteobacteria bacterium | reverse complement strand
GTTTCATCCGATCACTGCCGGAAAATTATCGCGGACCTGGTCCTGGGCGACCCCATGGTCGCTTCTGAAAATTCCAATAGGGGTGATACAGGCCACTCGGCTCATCGGCAGACTTCGTCCACAGGTCGTCCTGACGTTTGGCGGATATGTTGCCTTCCCTGTCGTTGTAGCTGCGTGGATCAAGGGGATTCCGATCATTACGCATGAACAGACCCGGGGTATGGGACTTGCTAATAGCATCATTTCGCGTATCGCAGCCCTGGTCATTCGTGCCCGCGATAAGGGAGTACCCATACGGAAAGCCCTGTTTCATCCTCCGGAGCACCCCACGTTTGCCGTCCCCGGTGATCGTCCGATCGTCTATATTACCGGAGGCAGTACCGGTGCGCGTTCCATGAACGATTTGATTTTTCCTATCCTTCCCAGGCTCCTTGAGTCCTGCGTGGTCGTGCATCAAACGGGGTGGGGGGACCGGGAGCGGGCGCTTGCGGTAGCGCGGGCTTTACCGGCAAACAAAAGATCCGCGTACGTAGCCGGGGATTATTTTCATGTTTCGGATGTTGCCTGGATTTATGCTCATGCGAAAATTCTCGTCGGACGAAGCGGCGCAAATACCGTCGCTGAAGCGTCGGCTCTGGCGGTCCCGTCTCTGTTCATACCGCTTCCGTGGGCTTCCCGCGGCGAACAGGATCAAAACGCGCAGCACCTTGTTTCCCTAGGATCGGCACTGGTTGTCAGACAGAAGGATCTGACCCCGGAGGCACTGCTCTCCCACATTTCCCATGCCCTCCGGCAAAGCGATCGGCTCAAACAGCGTGCAATTGTTGTCGCCAAACACTATCCCCGCGACGGCGCCCTAGAGGTTGCCCGTCACGTCGTGCGTTTAGTGGAGCAAACTTCATGAAACGGAAATTTATTTTGCGAAAATTCGGTAAGCTCGTCACACTGGGGCTTGCAGCAATTGCTGTAAGCGTGATGTTCGGCTGGATGGCACAGTACATTTTTACGATACGCAGTGTTGAGGTGATCGGAGACAACATCGATATTGCCGTTAATCTGAAAACATTACCGAATAATCTTTTATTTTTTCCGACTCGCCAGATCGAAGATGCGCTCAAGCGGGAATACCCGTTGATTGCATCCGTCCATATCCGAAAAAAGTTCCCGTCCACCATCGTCATTACAGTCGAGCGGCGCAAACCGTTCGTGCTCGTCGGTACGCAGAACGATCTGTATTCCCTTGATGAGCAGGGAGTGGTGATCCGTCAGTATCCGGACGAAACCGATTTGCCCAGAGTCACGATTCCAGTGCGGGCGCTCATGCCCGGGTCGCGGGTTTTAGATCCTGCTGTGCAGACGGCCGTCGGGTTCATACGGGAGTCTGCTGATTTTCTCACCATCCGGGAGGTCCGGATGTATGATACTATAGCGCTGGTCGCAGATGCAGGGCGGATGCGGATCATGTTTCGGGCGAACGCGGATGTGTCCGTACTCGTCCGTACTTTACAAACAATGATTTCGGGGTTTAGAATAAAGGGAAAGCTGCCCTCTAGCATTGACGTACGTTTTGATAAGCCAGTAGTAGTGTTTTAACCATACCATCATGCCGCGAGATCGTACCATTTCAAGTATCGACATCGGTTCATCGAAAATTACGACGATAATTGCTTCTCTGGGGCAGGAAGATACGGTCAATGTTCTGGGGGTGTCGACCGTACCCAGCCGCGGTCTTCGCAAAGGACAGGTCGTGGACATCGAACACGCGACGGCATCCATATCACAGTCGTTGGAAGCGGCTGAGCGCATGGCAGGGACAACCGTCGCAGCAGCCTATGTGTCTATTGGCGGAAACCATATTACTTCCCTCAACTCCCATGGCGTCGTAGCTGTCGCGGAACCGGATAAAGAAATCACCCCGCAGGATGTGACGCGGGTCATAGACGCAGCCAAGGCCGTGCAGCTTCCTTCCTCGCGTGAAGTGCTGCATGTGTTACCCCGGGGATACATCGTGGACGGACAGGAAGGCATCATGGATCCGGTCGGCATGACCGGAGTTAGGCTCGAGGTCGATACGCATTTGGTCACCGGCGGAGCTACTGCCATCCGCAATCATCATAAATGCGTCGAAGAGCTGGGGGTCGATATCGCGGGCGTAGTATTCGGAGGACTTGCTTCATCGTACGCGACGCTGTCTGATACGGAAAAGGAACTCGGTGTCATTTTGGTGGACGTGGGAGGGGGTACGACGGACGTCGCGATATTTATCGAAGGCGCGCTTTCGTATTCTTCCGTCATCCCCATCGGGGCGATTAATATTACCAAAGACATTGCTGCCGGACTTCGTATATCCCTCGAGAGCGCGGAGAAGATAAAAATTGCTCTTTCCCAAACTCCTAAAATTCCGGTGATGCCGGAGGGTGAAGATCTTGTCGTAAAGAAAAAAGTTGTCGATCCGAAAGATGATGAAATCGATCTTTCGCACCTCGGGCTTCCGGAAGAAATGCGCAGCGTCTCCAAAAAAACGCTCATAGACGGTATCGTCCGTCCGCGGCTCAATGAGATATTTACGATGGTCGGGCTTGAGATAAAGCGAAGCGGTTTCGGCGGTATGACGCCATCGGGCATCGTGCTTTCAGGCGGCGGTGCTCTCACGGTCGGGGCTGTCGAAGCGGCCAAGCGCAATCTCGCGATGCCGGTACATATCGGAACTCCCGGAAAAATTAGCGGACTCATCGATGAAATTATGACACCGGCCTATGCGACGAGTGTAGGGCTTCTCCTGTTTGGCGCGACATCCGGCAAGACCGGGACGGGCGGGGGACTCCTAAACCTCACGCGGCTCGGTGGAAAGATACAAATCAAAGGGATTGCAGGCAAGGTCATAGATCTGGTAAAGTCCTTCTTACCGTAATCATTTGGATATCTTCTAGCTCTGCCCCTAGAGACGATAGGTGTTATGCTGATAAAACCGGATATCGCGCGATTTGCCAAAATAAAAGTCATCGGGATCGGTGGCGGTGGTTCAAATGCGGTTTCTACGATGATTTCT
>CAZLDC010000101.1:0-361 GCA_964558385.1 uncultured Gammaproteobacteria bacterium | reverse complement strand
GATCAGCTCCATGATTGCGCTCAACCAAATAAACGGTGTCGACTTTTTGGGCGTTAACTGCGACGCTCAGGCCCTCCTGACGTGCCAGGCTCAGACAAAAATCCAGATCGGCGAAAATCTTACCCGCGGTCTGGGAGCCGGAGGAAATCCGGACATTGGACGCCAGGCGGCGGAGGAATCCAAAGAGAAGCTCAAGGAGTTTTTGCGCGATACGGATATGGTGTTTCTCACCTGCGGGGAAGGGGGAGGCACCGGTACGGGGGCAACGCCGGTCATTGCGGAGCTTGCCAAAGCGATGGGAGCCCTCACCGTGTCGGTTGTCACTAAGCCGTTTCATTTTGAGGGTGCGGGCTGGATGGTG
>CAZLDC010000100.1:0-3424 GCA_964558385.1 uncultured Gammaproteobacteria bacterium | reverse complement strand
CAGCTCTGTCTTGGCTTTTTCCAATAGCTCATCGTGTTTGCGCTGATCCATGCCCTCCGGCGGACGCTGCATTTCTTTGTCAAAGCCTTTCTTTTTGGCAAAGTCCTTACAGGCTGTTTGATTGGCGGGCTGTTCACAGAAATCCCGGCATTCCTGCGGTCCGGTACAGTTGCCTAAATCGGTGATGGGGAAGGTGACACTATACTTTTTGGCTTTAGACTCCATCATGCGCTTTTCGTCCTCACTCATCGTTGTCACTCCCAGTACGTCCTGTCCGACTTTATACTTGCCATAGCTCCAGCAGGCAGCTTTATTCTCCGGTATCTCGCAGTAGAGGTAGCATTCCTTCGCGTCCCGGCAGTATCCGAGATCAGCGATAGGATAGGTAAGACGGGACTGGGCGGAGACCAAAGGCAACTGTAAACTTAAAACTTTAACATTAAAAATGACGAATATGAAAAGAAAAGCGATAACTTTTAAATAGTTTAAAGTTTTCATTTTGAAGCTTACATTAAGCATATTATCTCAGTGCATCAAACGGATTTGCATATTCCTGGGACCCTGAGGGGCTTGAAGAGAAAGGATTTTGGTAACTGGTAGTCGGTTCGGCAAACGGATTGATCGGGGTGGGCGAGGGAGTCGTGGTTTTCCCAAAGGATGTGGCGGGTTTCGTCGTTTCATCAAAGGGATTGGTAAACTCCGGGACGGGTGCGGATGCGGAAGTTTCCGTCGAAGGTTGGCGGATGGAGAGATAATAATTGAATCCGAAATAGGCCAGTATTCCGATAGTGGCAAAAGAAAGAAGGGCAATGACGAATTTCATATCACTGATACTAGTGTGATATCAAGTGTTGGGTAAAGTCAAGCCCCGGTACCAAGCTTACTTGCTCCTGAGGATTACATCCTCGCGTCGCAAGAGTGCTGGTACGGGGCAAGAGGATTACCACTTCGGACGCAGGGTATAACGCTTGGTGCGGGTACCGCCGGATTTAAGGGTCGCGGTTATGGTTAAGGATGCATTTTTTATCGAATAATGCGGCGTGCAGACCCCTTTGCTGCAGGTGCCGAAATAGAGGTCTCGGCTATCGGTCGCCCCGCTTGGGGTGATAGCCCCTCCGACACCCTGGGACTGTCCGCTGCCTGTGTAGTTGAGTAGATACGAGACTTTACTTACGTTACCTAGATTCATGAATGAAACAGTGACGCTGCGGGAGGCGGCGGAAAGCCTGGCGCTTGAATAGGCGGTACCCGCCGGGGCTTTTGTAGATCTGACAGGTGCGCTTTTTTGCATCCGGGCTTTGGCCGCATACACCGGTGAGACTCCCGAGAATAACGGTAAGAATACGGCTAGGCAGATGACGAGTAGTGTAGGTTTCATATTGCATAATCAGTATATCATAGGGATAATAAGAGGTAATGAAGAAGGTTAGTGTTCCAATCATCGTCGGACTGATCATCGGAGGAGTCCTGAGCGGCGGGTATCTTTTGTGGTTAAAAAGGAGCGCTCCAGCCCAACCCGTACCCCAAAATCAAATGGTTACCGTTACCCCGACGCCAGAGCCGCTTCTGACCTGGAGTGACCCTAACGGATTTACGTTTAAGTACCCCGAAGGAATGGTGGTGAACAAGCACGATGAGGACAAAGAGAATTATGCGCACCTGGAGTTTACGCATCCGCAGCACCCGGGCAGACTGGTAGTCTGGGGGAAGGATCCGGCCCGTGGCGTGACGGACGCGGCAAGCTGGGTGAAAAATGAGAAACGGTTTATCGGCGCAAACGTCGTAGATACGGAGCTCGGCGGGCAGAAAGCCGCAAAAGTCATGATAGACGGCATTACGCGCATCCTTGTGACAGGCGCGGTATATGACAATATCGTATGGTCTGTCGAGGCGACACTTGAGGATGCGGCGTATTGGACCGGTGTGCATACAACGATCGCCAATTCACTGGCGTTTGTACCCGTAAAGGAACCCGGATCGGCTGCCTCATCTGAGTCCGCGCCGGCGGTCGTTGAGGACGTGGCAGTGGATGAGGAAGAGATTGTGGAATAAAAATATACAAATATACAAATCTACAAATATACAAATTGATAAATGCATCTCAATGAAAAAATAGTTTATGCTTTGATCATTAGTAGATTTGCCATTTGAAATTTGTAGATTCCTGAGCAATCTGCTATACTCGGGGTGTCCTGGGAACAAAGTAAGTGACTAGTCCCTTTGGGAGACTTGATGAGAATCTTCTCGATAGCGCTCCTTAGGCGTTTACGTGTCCACTTCAAGACCTAAGGAGAAAGGAAATCCAAACTATGGCTACCAATTTATTTGTTGGGAATCTTCCCTACGCTATGGATAGCGACGCCCTTGGGCAGCTTTTTGCTCAGGCAGGAACGGTCGTATCCGCCAAAGTGATCTCGGATAAGTATTCCGGTAAATCACGAGGTTTCGGTTTTGTCGAAATGGCTACGGATGAAGAGACGAAAAAAGCTATTGAAATGCTCAATGGCAAAGACGTCGAGGGACGCGCTTTGGTTGTGAATGAAGCACGACCGAGAGAAGAGCGACCACGAAGATAAGCAATGCAAGTAACGCAAGTTACTTCGTTACTTAGAATCATTATTAAGAAAACTAAAAACCCCGGTGCGCCGGGGTTTTTAGTGGTGAGATATGTGTGTATTTGCTATCATTACGCCATCTATGTTTCACAGTCCCACATACGGATCCGTAGAATTGCCCCAGGTACGTGAGCGCATCCTTGCATTTCTTGCCGCGGATCCGGAAAGCAATTACCAGCTTGTCGTGGGAACCGATTCCCAACCCCACAATGGCGCGGGAGTGGATTTTGTCACGACGATCGTCGTCCACCGCGTAGGGCATGGGGGGATCTATTTTTGGAAACGGATTGTTCACAAAAAGAAGTATGTCCTCCGGCAGCGGATGTATGAGGAGGCGACGATGTCCCTTGAGATGGCCGAGACGGTCATCGGGCTTCTTCATAAAGACGGCATTACCCGTTACGATGTCCAGATCCATGTGGACATCGGGCAATACGGAAAGACCCGCGAAATGATCACGGAAATCGTCGGTATGATTCGAGGGTCCGGTTATGACGTGCGCATCAAACCGGAAAGCTACGCCGCGAGCAAAGTCGCGGATAGATATACCTGATCAATAATCAAATAATCCAATAATCAAATACTACCAATACTACCAATTGAGCGCAAAATCTTCGGTGTCTTTTCTCCAAATTGGGTGAGAAGCATCATGGCGGCGATGATGTACGGCTTATATCCGGCTTGGGTATACGTTTGTTTTTTATACGCGTCAAAGACGTCCGCCTCTACCTCTCCCTGTTTGGCCTGGCGCTTGCGGTGGCGTGCGCGACCCAGGCAGCGCGGATCCAATGGCCGGTGTGGGTGTGGTC
>CAZLDC010000099.1:0-3451 GCA_964558385.1 uncultured Gammaproteobacteria bacterium | reverse complement strand
CCGGATTGCTTACGTATTATCCATTCCCGATATCAAACGCTGCATCGAGATCCTCGCAAAAGCACTCCGCGTATATCATCCATGAAGAAGAAAAAACTCATCCTGTTTGACATCGACGGGACACTGATCCATACGGAACAATCCGGGGTGACGAGTTGGAAGAAACGGCTTACCCAGGCATTGCGGGAAGTCCATGGGGTAGACATTGGTTTGGATTTTGACGCGCACCGCTATAACGGCGGCGTGGATAAAGGCGTCATCATGGCAATCGCCCGGGACGCAGGGATAGATCCGAAGGATTGTGAAAAGAAGTTTCCGCAAACGCGAATGGCATTTCATCGGATCCTGCGGGGGCAAATAGCCTCCGGGGTCGTTGGCTATAAACCGATAGCATCAGCAGTGACGCTGGTTCAATTTCTCAAAAAACAGAATCGACACGCATACGGTGTCATGACGGGGAATATTGAGGTTAACGGTTGGCTCAAGCTCGAAACGGCAGGAATTCGAGAACAATTTACGTTTGGCGTGTATGCCGATGAGGTGGAGGATCGTATGGCGCTTGCCCGCCACGCGGTAGCTAAGGCCACGCAACATTTTGTCCAAACCTTTACCCCCCGCGACATAGTCATTATCGGCGACACCGTCCATGACATCCGTTGTGGCAAACACGTGGGAGCGACAACGATCGGTGTCACCACCGGAATCACCAATGGGTATGATGATCTCGTTAAGGAAGAAGCAGACGTGGTCGTTGATTCCCTCATGGACGAACGGGTACTCCATTTGCTAGGATAAATGGAATGAAGGATTTTCTTCTGTTTGCCGGGTCCAGTAACGTGCCTCTCGCGAAGGGTATCGCTAAACTTCTCAAAACAACGCTCGGTCAGGTGGACCTGACGAGATTTGCCGACGGTGAGATCCGTCCGTGGATCCAGGAAGAGGTTCGGGACAAAACGGTATTCGTCATCCAGTCCCTCTCATACCCCATGGACGAGCACGTCATGGAGCTTTCTCTCATGGGGGACGCAATCAGGAGAAGCGCACCCCGCAATATGATTGCGGTCATTCCCTACATGGGATACGCCCGTCAGGACAAACAGCACCGTACCGGCGAACCGGTCAGCGCACGGGTGATTGCCAAGTTCATCGAAGTGTCCAAATTTAAAGAAGTCATTACGGTCGACCTGCACAACGATGCGATCGTCGGATTTTTTCAGATACCGGTTAGTCATGTGAGCGCGCAGGATGTACTGACCTCGGAAGTGAAAAAATTATCGCTCGCGCGTCCCGTGGTAGTATCGCCGGATGTAGGAGGAGTGAAACGAGCGAGAAACTTGGCCTACGCCCTGGACGTCCCCATGGTCGTCATGGAAAAGAAGCGGTTTCTGGACCGGCATGATACGAGCGAAGCATTTGAAATCATTGGGAATGTCAAAGGCATGGACGCAGTTATCATCGACGATGTTATCTCGACGGGCGGCACGATTGCCCACAGCGCGCTGTCTCTCAAAGAAGCCGGAACGACGAGCGTCACGGTGCTGTCGTCCCACGCGGTGTTTGCCGGAGAGGCTGTCGCGAAATTATCCGCAGCCCCCATCGATACCCTGATCATATCCGACACGATTGCACTGCCGAAAGAAAAGATGTTCCCCAAACTGCGCTTCGTCTCGGTCGCGCCTCTTATCGCGGATGCGATCGGAAAGACAATCCGTGAGTGATGCCTTTCATTCCTTATTCGATTATTCTATTATTCGTTTATTCTCTTATTTGTATGGCACTACTTCCCAAAGCTCTCTCGCGTCTCATCGAATCGTTTCAAAAGCTGCCGGGTATCGGACCCAAGTCAGCGACGCGCCTCGCATTTTATTTGCTCCACGTCCCGCAGGGGGAGCTTGACGCGTTCGGTGACCGCCTTAAGGCGCTTAAAGCGTCAACCGTTCTCTGTTCGGTTTGTAAAAACGTAAGCGAAGCGGATCCGTGCGATATCTGTAGCGACACCACGCGGGACCAGTCGGTCATTTGTGTCGTCGGCAGCCCGATGGATGTCCTGTCGTTTGAAAAAACAGGGAAATATAAAGGTCTGTATCATGTGCTCCACGGATCGATTGATCCTCTCAACAACATCGGCCCCGATGAGATATATATTACCGATTTAATTAAGCGACTTCGATTCCGGGAATCCCCGGGATTCCCGGAATCTGGGATCAAAGAAATCATTCTTGCGACGAACCCGAATATGGAAGGTGAAGCGACAGCGATGTATCTACAAAAACAGATACTCGCCATCCAACCATCCAGCCATCCCGCGATCCACATATCCCGTCTTGCGCATGGATTGCCAGTTGGGGCGGATATTGAGTATGCCGATGAAGTCACGCTCTCGAGAGCACTTGAGGGGAGGCGCGAATACTAGAAGCACCAAATCACAAGCACCAAATTACAAACAATATCAAGTTTCTAAGCACTAATGTTCAAAACGTTTAGAATTTGGAATTTTGATATTCGAGTTTGTTTGGAATTTGAGATTTGATGCTTAGTGCTTGCGTTTAGATATGGTTACCAAAAAACAAATAGAGGAAGTGCTAAAGCAGATTCCCGATCCCGAGATCGGGGTATCACTGTGGGACTTGGGGCTTATCTATGATATTGGGATCGAAAAGAAAGACGGCACGATCCGTATTCTCATGACCCTCACAACCATTGGGTGTCCGCTGTTTGACCTCATAGCGGGTCCGATCCGTGAGGAAGTAGGAAAGCTCAAAGGAGTCAAGCGTGTGGAAGTTGAGCTTACCTTCGAGCCTCCGTGGAATATGGACCGGATGAGTGAAGAAGCGAAAGCACAGCTTGGATTTTAATATATACTTTAAACTGTAAACTTTAAACTTTAAACTGATCCAGAAAGTTTACATTTTAAAGTTTTAATTTTTAATTTCATGCCTCAGCCTGGAACCATGATCGGCGCATTCACCGATGAGCTCGGGGAGCTCGGAAAAAATATCGTCCGGGAGGCGGTAGCCGTGCCCAAAGATATCGCAGGGAAGGCTATGGAGAGTTTGGGGGTTTCTTCAGGGAAAAAACAGCAGCAACAAACCAATTCCGGGAATCCAAAGGATTCCCGGAATTTAGAAAAAGGACCACTTGATCCGATGAAAGCGGCCAAAGACCAACAGGCTAAGCAGGCAGTCGCCCGCGCGGCACTAGCGCAGTTGGCAGGGGGAACGCAAAGGCAAAAAGAACCTACCGTCTGGGAGAGGCAAGTGCAGGAAGCAGAGCAGAAGAAAGAACTCGCCAAGCAGCAGCAAAAACAAGCTAGCGCACAGCAACTTGCCCCTGTCTCATCCAAACGCAAGCGCGGGGACTTGTACGGTATGAAAGCCAAAAAGAATACGACGGAAGTAGGCCGCAACGTCCGGCAGGATTAATATACTATGTGGAAGAAGCGCGTCTTCCT
>CAZLDC010000098.1:1194-3464 GCA_964558385.1 uncultured Gammaproteobacteria bacterium | reverse complement strand
GGTAGAGTTTCTTCGTGCTATCCGATTCCCGGAATTTAAGATACAATTCCGTGAATCTTTCAAAGGGCTTGTGCATCTTCTCGTTGGGTTGAGCGTTCCACTTATTCTTTTCGCTCTTTGGACACTGACTCTGGGTAATATTGATCAGGTACTGTACTCACTCACCAAGCTCCCCGTTGAGGCCAACAAAATCAGCCAGACGTTCATCATGATGCCGGATCTTTTCTTTTATCCCAACGTCACATTTTATGGGGCAGCAGGATGGAATACGGGACTCATCGCCAATCACGCCATATGGATTCTCGCTATTTTCGTTGGGATATACCGACTCGTTGCACCATTGCTTACGGATAAATCCCAAATCACAAATTCCAAATCCCAAACAATATCAAATGTTCCAAACATAAAACATTCTAAACAGTTTCGAATTTTGAATTTTCCTCCTTTTGAATTTGTTTGGAATTTGATGCTTGGTGCTTGGAATTTAGACTACCGTTTCAACGTCTGGTCGGAGTTGTTGATCGCAGCTACTTTTTTTACGTATGTCATTTTTTACGTCCAGATCGTGCCGCTTAAGCATACCCAGTATCTCATCCCTATCGCGGTCTTTATCGCGTTTTATGCGGCGGATGCCGTGGATATGCTGTGGAGAGTTGCCAAACGGCAGTCTATAACAATTATACTATTTATAATCGTTATAACGGTTATACTCGTTCGTCTTCTGCAGGTGTTTGTGGCGGTCAATGGCCCCAAAGGAGCATGGTCGAACGCGGATACAGTCAAACAGTTGTCGATGCTTTATAAAACCATTCCAACGGGCGAATACATCCTTGATCTGACCGGCGAAACCCTCTACTATAAGCATCCGTACGTCGTTTGCTGTACGCCCTTTGGGCAATCGGCACCGTACTTGTCCCGCCCCCTGCCCGCTTTGATCAAAGCCTTAGAAAAAACAAAAACGAAGTATATCTTTGAAGGCGGTGTCAAGCGCGTGACGACATTATTACCGGAAGATCAAGCCTATATTGCTGCCCACTTCCTGCCCAGCCCCACGATCGGGGGATTACTCGTGAGAAAAAAGTAATCTACAAATATACAAATCTACAAATATACAAATCTGCAAATTTACAAATGAATTATGCCATGAATGGTTTGGTTTAATGCATTCATTCATTGGAATAGTTGATCATTTGTATATTTATTTGTATATTTGTCATTTGTAGATTTGTAGATTGTATATGAAACCACTCCTCTCTCTCATCATTCCATACCACAACTCGACTGAGACGATCGGACGGCTTCTGGGGTCAATACAGGGGTCGAAAAAGGCTCCCAGTTATGAGGTTGTGGTGGTTGATGATGGGAGTAAAGAAAACTTCAAACTTGAAACTTTAAACTTTAAAATTGAAAAGAAAAAAACACACGTGCGCGTCGTGACATTGCATAAAAACATGGGGCCGGCTGTCGCTCGGAACAGGGGAGTGGCCGTCGCCCGGGGCAAGTTCGTCGTATTCCTCGACAGTGACGTTGAGCTGTTCCCCGATACGCTTGCCAATCTCGCGCAGATCTACCAGGCTGATCCCGACGTGGTGGCCGTCACCGGCGTTTGGGTCAAACACCAGCGGTCGAAGGATTTTTTTCCCAATTACAAGGCGCTTCGCGACTGGTCCTACTGGATCAACGAGCGCGACAAGAGTGGCTATTACTTTTTGTTTTCAACGAGAATTGCGTCCATAAAAAAAACGGTCTTCCAACGCCTCGGCGGCTTTGACGAGACGTACCCGGCGCCCCTCGTCGAAGATATCGAGCTTACTTATCGGATAGCCCGCCGTTACGCCATTATCTTTGCCCCCAACGTCCGGGTCCGGCATGAGTTTGAGCCCTTCTGGCCTGTCGCGAAAAAGTATTTCCTCCGGGCGTACTACTGGACGAAGCTTTATCAGAAGCGCAAAAAGTTCGATCCCGTGGCGACGACCCTGCAGGAAGCGCTCACCACGGTGACGGGAGTGGGTGTTTTTATTTTGGGTAGTATTGAACTATCGTGGTTATCGCTTCGACCAGTAGTAGAGCATTATGAATTAAGAATGATGAATAAAGGTGTGGATGTTAACTCTTATACCTTAATTCTTGATTCTTTATTCTTTATTCTCCTGTTCCTCCATGTGATCATGACCCGCAAGTTCCTCGCCTTCATGGTGGCGGAGAAGGGGATCGTATTTGCCATAAAAGGCTTCTTTATGGGGCTCATCCTCTCCTGCTTCATCTTCGCG
>CAZLDC010000098.1:457-1184 GCA_964558385.1 uncultured Gammaproteobacteria bacterium | reverse complement strand
CTTAAAACATTCGGAGTCATGACAGTAACTTCAGTCCGTTCTTTTTGAAATGCTCATCAAATGAAAACATGGTATCAATCTTCAGCGACCGGCAGATGGCGATATTGGCGCAGTCCGTAAGCGAGATGTTTTTTGATGTTTGTTGGTCAAAAATTGTTATTGCAACTCCTGCGAGGATTTTATCCACGTAGACCACGGTAATCTGTGTATGAGCGAGAAAATGAAAAAATGTTCTTGCGATATCCTTACCGAAATATTTACTTAATTTTGTCGCCACTTCATCAATAGTCTCCCAACTCGTTACGAGCTCGTCTTGGGTTTTGGAAAAGCGATCAAAGATGAGCGTTGCGCGGGCATGATGAGCATCCTGGGGAGCAATGATGCCGATGAACGTATCAGAATCAACAAAGATCATGGAAGTTTGTAAAGATAATCGTCATTGGTAGCAAAATCAGGGGGAAGTTTAACCTTTTTCTTTCCGATAATTTTTGCGAGTTTTTTTACCGCGACATAAAAAGACTCTTTTTTTTCTGGCTCGACTTCTTTTTCCAGAGATTTCGTCACAAATTTGGAGAAACTCAAATCACGGTTTGCCGCGGCCAATCGTGCCGCTTGGAGGAGATCGTCGGGGATGAGTACCTGCACTCTGGTTAACATAGTAAGAAAAGTATAAACACTGTGTAGTGTGTATGTCAAGAGTGGGTGTGCGTATCACGGCAGGGGGGAG
>CAZLDC010000098.1:0-447 GCA_964558385.1 uncultured Gammaproteobacteria bacterium | reverse complement strand
GGTTTGCCGCGGCCAAACGGGCCGCCTGAAGGATATCGTTGGGGATGAGCACTTGCACTCTGGTGAGCATAGTACTCCCAAGTATACACACTGTGTAGTGTGTATGTCAAGAGTGGGTGTGCGTATCACGGCAGGGGGGAGAGGGGCTCGATCGTTTTGTTTGATTTGGGCGCTGGAGTCGTCTCCGCTGCCGGTTGTACAGAATCAACACTCTCAGGATTATCCAGTACCTTCTTTTCCTCGGTCGTGAGAAGCTCACGCAGCTCCTCGAGTTCTTTTTGTCCCTGACGCTCGTCGTCGCTACCCGGTGTCACATACTTGAGCGCTTCGCGGATCGCGAGGGCTGCCGGCAGATACTTTTTGGTTTCCCGGTAACTGAAGGCGAGGTTATAGTACGCATTGGCATAGTCGGGTTTGAGCTGGATCGCTGCGGTATAGCTCTGGGAT
>CAZLDC010000097.1:0-3476 GCA_964558385.1 uncultured Gammaproteobacteria bacterium | reverse complement strand
CATATGCCTCTTCGTTTCCGGAGCCAAAAACGATTATCTCGCCGGTAGGTGAACAGTGGCGGGTATATTCCTATCCCATTTCACGCGATGGCAATGATCGCGGGGTTATTCTGTTGGGATATTTTGAACCCGCAGGCCGTCCGCAGCAGGAGTTGGACGAGCTTCTATTAAAAACCGCCAAAACGCTTGACCGTCAGATTTCCTTTCTCAATGGGGCGATGGATACAACTGCGATTGTAGACAAAGAACTCGAACACAACATTTCCTTTGAAATCATCGATATGTTCAACATCAGCCATAAAAGCGTGGGTGGTCCTCCCGCATATATTGACAAAAGTTACCTTCAGGACGTCCTCCGGCGCAAGGACTTCTGGACTGTTACCGATGACCGATCAGAGATGAACTATCTGGTGTATGCCCGGCCAATCATTGCACAGGGCAGTGCAGTGGGTATCGTTGTAATGGGAAAATCGCTGGATCAGCTTAATCAAATGCTCGGCAATGTACTGGCAATATCCGCCGTTACAGGGACACTCCTCGTTTTTGTATTCAGCGGATTTACCATCTATCTTTATCGTCATGATATTAGAGACATTATAAAGGAGCGGCTGGCTGCGCTTTCGGCGCCACGATGTATCGAAGTACAACAGATTGCGTTTGAGCCGCGGTTACACACTATTACCGTTAACGGAGTTCAGAGCATACCAATCCCGCCGGATTCATACCAATACGATATATGCACGGTGCTTTTTAAACATCCGCGCAAGGCATACGATGTGTTCGATTTATCAGATGCTCTGGGTGAGGGTGATGATGGAAAAAATATGAAGCGACGCATCTATGACGCTGTGGAAGCGATCAATGCAAGGATTATGGGTTTGGTAGGGGCGAAGCTCATTGTGTACCAGGATAAAAAATACTTTATCAACCCCTCCTTTACTTCCAAGGTGAATTAAGCCCTGTGATTGGGTCGTGAGTCGCAGGTGAGTCACTTCATTGTTCTCTACGCTGTAGTTATGAGAGCGGCATGTCAATGGCATAGTTCATTCGTGCTTGCCCGTATATGATATGAGACCTCTCTTGATGGCCGTCATAGTCAGTGTGTGTTTTCTGCTCCTGGGTCACTCACAAGTTGTTGCAGCGAGATCGATGACGATTTCGGCAGATAAAACATCACTCTTTGGTGACGAAGCCATGACGATCACCGCATCAGCGTCAGGTTTTAGCCCTGGGGAAACGATATATATCAAAGGGGTCTTGTATCAGGAAGGATCAACAAATTATTTTGGGTACACGAAGAATGGTGATGCGTGGATAAAAACCGGAGATACATCGACCAATCAACGGTTAATGGTCATTGATGCCTGGGATGGCAACCTGTCGATCAAGAGCGATTTTTCCGACAGCGGGTACAAAGGTGAAGGCGATTATAAAGCGAAAGTAGGATTTTACTATACGACGTCAGGAGGTAATCTCTCGTCGGTGAATTGGTCGGGCAATACGATCAGCGTTTTACTCAATGAGCCGGATCCGACGCCTACGAATACCCCTACGCCAACACCTACTCCACGCCCGACAGAAACACCAACCGTGACGCCAGCTCCTACCTCGACAAAAACACCGACTCCTACTCCAACCAATAAACCCACCGCTACTCCTGCACCCACGCCTCTGGTTACACCATCAAAGATACCAACACCAACGGGTACGACCATGCCTACACCATTGTCATCCATATCGCCGCCAATCGGGGTGAATCCTTCCGTAGAAAAGACAGAAGAACAATCCCTCGTGGGGGAGCCGCTCGTATTGGGTGATCGGGTGGAAGCGAAAACGTCATCGCCAAGTTCGTATGTCTCCAATAATTCCTGGAAGCCGATGGTCGCATCGCTTCTATTGGCGGCGATGGGTTTTGCAATTCTTACGGGGGTATATACATGGAAGATCGCGCGCGGCGGGTCTTCTGGTATACTGGGTGAATGAATCTGTTGAGGAAATGGTTTCCGGCGATCGTATGGATGATGGTCATTTTTTATTTGTCCGGTCGCGAGAGCGCGCAGGTATCCGACGCGCCTCTTATCAATTTTCTTTTTTTTAAATCGCTGCATGTCATCGAGTACGCCATTCTCTACCTGTTTTGTGTACGCGCAATGCAGAATCGGTTTACGGCTTTTTTATTCACTCTGTGTTATGCGGTGACCGATGAAGTACATCAAACCTTTGTTCCGACGCGGGAGGGGAGAGCGCGGGATGTTATAATTGACGCCATAGGAGCACTAACAGCATGGATTTCACTCACCCATTTATTACCACGAGCCCCCAAGAAACTGCGCAACTTGGGAAAAAGCTGGGGACTAGACTAATTCAAACTTCAAACTTTCAACTCCAAAATGGAGAAGGGGATAAGCACGCTACCGTGGTCTGTCTTTATGGGGAGTTAGGGAGTGGAAAGACCACATTTGTCCAAGGAACATCAACATCGTTGGGGTTAACTGCTCGCCTGCCCTCCCCAACTTTCTTCATTGTACGACGTTATCTGATACCCAAAAAGACCTTGGTTTTGTACCACATAGATTTGTATCGTATCCAAAGCCAACAGGAAGCCCGTGACATAGGGTTATCAGACATCCTGCATGATCCAAATGCAATCGTTTTTATCGAATGGGCGGACAAATTGGCTCGCCTTTTGCCGAAAAATAGGATTGATGTCCGGTTTTTGGCTCTCGAAGACGGTTCTCATAGGATTACTATTGAACATACTCAACCATGAACACGCTACCACAGGCTATACAGATAATTAAAGACGGCGGCATCGTCATTTTTCCCACAGATACCGCCTTTGGTATAGGGTGCCGCATGGATGACGCACGGGCAGTCGATCGGCTGTTTACCATTCGCAGGCGTCCCCGCCGTCAGGCTACACCGGTGTTGGTCTCATCCGCGGATATGGCACTCACCTACTATGGTGATCCGCCTCAAATTGTGCGACATCTTATGAAAAAATATTGGCCAGGGGGACTTACGATTGTTGCACCGTGCCGCAAAAATCTCGTCTACTCCCCTATCCGGGGAGGCACAGCGACCATTGGACTGAGAATGCCAAACCATGCGATTCCCATCAAGCTTATCCGGGCGGTGGGTGTAGGCATATTGGGGCCGTCAGCAAATTTTCATGGAGCCCCTACTCCCTACCGTGTGGAAGATGTAGATCCGGAGCTTGTGAAGCTTGTTGATGGAGTCCTTGAGGGGAAAGGTACGGTAGGGCTGGCTTCTACGGTTATCGATTGCAGCGACAAACCAGCCCGAATTATCCGGCAGGGCAGCTGTACGATTCGGGATGTGATGGTAATCATAGATACTTCCGGGTCGGAAGCAATCCGTGTGGCTGTGGAAACATTGAGTGGAGCGCGCCACGAGTTGAACAGACCTCTACAGCATTTCAAGGCTCAGGAAGTCTTGCCGATGGTTGATGATCT
>CAZLDC010000096.1:3306-3515 GCA_964558385.1 uncultured Gammaproteobacteria bacterium | reverse complement strand
TTAACAGCTATACGCTAAAATTTCTGACCCCCACCCTTCAGGGGTTTGAAAAACGTTCGTTTGACCCCCACCCTTCGGGTGAAACACGTTTACACATCTTCTTGTACCAAGCTTGCATCTCAGATATTCCTTTGATGACCCCCACCCTTCGGGTGGACCTGGCTCCTTCCCGCGATACCCGACCTAAGCGTTGCAGGCGGGTCGCCACG
>CAZLDC010000096.1:0-3296 GCA_964558385.1 uncultured Gammaproteobacteria bacterium | reverse complement strand
AGCCTCACTATCGCCCTCCACTCTATCACATCGTACATCATCCTGGTTGACATAATGACGTTTCTATGATACGATAACCATCGTTATCGTTTACTTGACTAGTATCTATGAAACAACTGATCGAAACGATCATCAAAGAATGGTGGCAGAGACCCCTGCCAACCATCATACCCCGTGACAGACAGCTCAAAGAGTTCCTGCATATGGATATCAGAAAAGCAATCATGGTCACCGGGTTCCGCCGGGTAGGAAAAACCTATCTGCTCCTTGAACTGGCAAAGCAACTGGGGCAGGGAGGGTGTCTCTACGTGAACTTTGAAGACGAACGGTTGCCGAAAACGACGCAAACATTGACGCTCATGCTCGACGTGCTTACCGAACTGAGAGGGAACCAGAATGTAGTCTTGCTGCTGGATGAAATACAGAATATACCGGACTGGAGTTCGTGGGTACGACGGATCCTGGAAACGACCCAACACGAGCTGTTTCTTTCCGGCTCCTCATCCAAGCTTTCCTCTTATGAATTGCCGACCCAGTTGCGCGGACGGTCGCTGAGCATTCCGATCCACCCACTCAATTTCAGAGAATTTTTACGGTTTAAAAACAAGGATGTTGCCAATTTGCCAAAACCGGAAATACTGGGTATCACCCGGGAATATGTATCGTTTGGCGGTTTTCCTGAGGTCGCGCTCGTGGACGAAGGGAAAAAACATCTGGTCGTTGATGAATATCTCCAAACATTTATACTCCGCGACCTCGTCGACCGCTATCACATCAGAGACGGGAGCGCGCTTCGGCAGCTCATACACCTGTTGGGTAATGCTCCTTATTACACGATTTCCGCCCTCGCCAAAACCATCGCTTCAAAAGCGACCATCGCCCGCTATATCCAATATTTGGAGGATAGTTTTTTCCTCTCAAGCCTGACGCTTCATACACCAAGCATCAAAAACAGGCTGAAGGCACAGCGGAAACCTTACTTCGTCGATTCATTTTTATTGTCCAGATTATCAACGGAATTCTCCCATAACTTCGGAAGACTGATGGAGCAGGTGGTGCATGAGACACTCGCAGCACGAATCGAAAGTGATCCCCATCAACATCTCTATTATTGGAAAAATTATGCCGGGCATGAAGTAGATTTTGTCATAAGGCGCCAGGAGGAAGTCACGGAACTCATTCAGGTGTCTTTTGCCTCTGACCGTACGAGTCTTTCGCCACGGGAAACCAGAAGTTTGACCGCCGCTCAAAAAATATTCGGATGCGATAATGCGAAAATCATCACATGGGATCTGGAATCCGAGCAGTGTGTCCCTCTTTATAAATGGCTTTGATCCATGTTTTTATAACCCCCACCCTTCGGGATTTTGAAAAACGTTTGATCGTTACTTCGTTACTTCGTTACTTCGTTACTTCGTGAGCCCAGATGAGAATCACTCCACATTTTTGGCATGAACCCCACCCTGAACACCACCCTTGAACACCACCCTTCGGGTGGACTAACTTCACACCTCTTCTTAAAAAACATCATTGACTCTCGCTTTTGAACACCACCCTTCGGGTGGATCCTTCGGCAAGCTCAGGACAAGTTTAGCTTCGTACCAGTTCTTTTGGCATATTTCGTCTGCACTTAGGCTATTGAGGTCGCGCCCATCAACGCTCTCCACCTCTCCAGGAGGTAAAACGGAAGCGATAGGATGCGATATTTTTTTCCATGAAATGCGTATGACTCCATTCCTAGTTTGTTCCACGATACCCTCACGGGAATAACTTGATCTCCTCCCAAATCTTTCATGCTAAACAGCGACTTCATCTCCTGGGTACTGCCGGATTTTACCTCAAGTCCCACTACGTGATCGCCATATTGAAAGCAAAAATCAACTTCCGCACTCCCTTCATCTCTATTTCTGGACCAATATCCTAGCTCCATCGGCTGTTTCATGCCATCGGCAATCAAGAGTTGTCCGACTATTTGTTCCATGATTTTGCCTTGATACGTTCCCATCATCATATCAGGCACATAGTTATTTGTTTCGTTGACCATGCCCACATCCAACCATAGCATCTTTTTTGGTCGTTTTTCTTTGAAAAACAAGGGCAATTGTGCGGAATTTACTGCCTTGACCTGCGTGAGTAATCGCACCTGTTCTATGGTGCTCATGGCTTCGCTCATTTCCCGGCTCCGATAGGCCGAACCGCCAAAATTTTCATAGGTAAACAGCCCACCTGCAATTTTGGGGGCATAGGTAATGACTAATTCCAGATACTTTCGTTCACTTATACTTTTGGCATACTTTGTAATATCATCGATATATGCGGTCCGTAGTCGCGCGAGTATTTCTTTTGTTTGCCGATAGTCATGGCGCAAGACAAAATTTGCCACAACCTCGGGCATCCCTCCGATGCGCAGATACTCGGCGAACAAATCGCTTACCAGAGCCTCATCCGTAATACGGTTGCCTACTGTGACGGCATGTAATTCCTGACTGAGTATATCTTTCCCCTTTGCTTCGAGATATTCAAAAAACGTGAGGGGATACAGATACATATATTCGACCCGCCCCACCGGAACTGAGGGAACCTTGGTCATTCTTGATTCCATCAGTGATCCGGTTGCGATGACATGGAGTCCGGGTTTTTCTTCCGCAAAAAAACGTAATAATCCCATCACGTGGGATGATTGTTGTATTTCGTCGATAAATAACAGTGTGTGACCTTCCTCAATGTTCGTATCAAACAGCACGCCTGCCCGCTGTAGAAAATCTTGGATGCTTCTGGATTGATCAAACATATGGAAATGATCGTTTTTTTCAAGATTAATTTCTATTACGTGAGTAAAATTGTTTTTTCCAAACTCGCGCACCACACTCGTTTTTCCCACCTGCCTGGCACCACGGATAATCAGAGGTTTTCTGATCGGGCTTTCTTTCCAATGCGCGAGATGTTTTTCAATATTACGTTTTAACATAGTACCATTTTATTACATTTTAAGGCGTAGTCAAGTACCAGTTTGTTACGTATGACCCTCTTTGGGGGTTTAAAAACGTTCGTTCGTTACTTCGAAAAATTGTCACTTTGTTAATTTGTTAATTTGTCAGGGTAGTGACCCCTTGACAGCCGTACCCGGATCATTTCATACTGGACTGAGTAGGGAGTTTCGCGTATGCCCATGACCAAACACCTCACCCCATTTGTCCTCGTCCTTCTCTCCCTATCGCTTTTTGCCCGCATAGCCCAGGCCGCATCAAATCCCCCGCCATCGGAACTACCGGAAAAAACGGAATTTATGAGCCTCA